>JAIRSS010000076.1 GCA_031255315.1 Spirochaetaceae bacterium | reverse complement strand
CATATCTGCCTTCCACACGACAGGCTTAAAGCCATCGTCTGGCCGGAAAGGAAAAAGCGTATAACAGGCGGCTTGCCGGGAGGCGTGATGTGGTTGATAAATAATTTGAGAATGTGTTTCCCATTCCCCCATCGCCGGGGACAGACCCCGGCTTAAATGCCTCTTACCTGTTCCTTAACAGCCGCACCAACGCCGTCTCAAGATGCCGTTCCCGAATCTCTTCAATATGGATGAGCAATTCACCGCTGTTTACGTCCGCTTTAAGGCCGTTTTCGGGAATTTCACCCAGCAGACTGAACACATAGCCGCCAAAGGTGTCGTAGTCCTCTACCGGAAGCTTGGTTTTCAGCGCACGGGCCGCCCTGTCCAGAGGGGTTTTGCCGTTAATGCGCCATACGCCGTCTTCCAGTTGTTCGATTAGGGGATGAACGGAAACGTCATCGTCGAAGTCGCCGACAATGGCTTCCAAAAGGTCGTTTATCGTGATGATGCCGCTCATGCCGCCGTACTCATCCAGAACCACGGCAAAGCGGTTGCGGCTGCGCTTCATGTTTTTAAATACCACGTCGGCCTTTGCCGTCTCCGGGACAAAGTTGGGGGGATGGACAGCGCGGGCCAGTACGGTTTCGCGGTCCCTCTCCTTTAGGCGGAAGTAGTCCTGGGCGCTCAGTACGCCTCTGATGTCGTCGGCAGTTTCCCCGGTTACAGGATAAAAACTATGACGCATATCGGTGATGATCTTTTCCCAGTCGGCATCGCTGTCTTTAAGTTGAAGCATGATGGCGCTGGTCCTGTGGGTCATCACTTCGCCCGCGCTGCGATTGTCAAACTCGAAGACGTTGTGGATGAGTTCCTGTTCGCCGGCGTCGATAGTGCCCCTCTCGCTACCCGCGTCAACCATCATGCGGATTTCTTCTTCGGTAACCGTTTCTTCCTCGGCATTGGGATCTATTCTGAAGAGCAAAAGCAGCGCGTTGGTCGACTTGGTAAGAAGCCATATCACCGGGGAAAAAATTTTGGAGATGGCAAAGATGACACCGGCCATGAGAAACGCCAGCTTTTCCGCCTTTTTCATGGCGATACGTTTGGGGACCAGTTCGCCCAGCACCAGGGTAAAGAACGATAGTATGATGGTGATCACCACGACCGCGACGGTCCGCCGGGTGGCCAGGGGGATGGGGATGTTCATCGCCGCGAACACTCCCATCAGCTTTTCGGCAAAATTATCCGCGGCAAAGGCGCTCCCCAGAAAACCCGCCAGCGTAATGCCTACCTGAATAGTCGCCAGAAAACGCGCCGGCTGTTTGGTAAGCGAAAGCAGTTTCTTCGCGCGCCTGTCGCCCCCGGCGGCCATCAGCTCCAGCTTCGCGTCCTTGACGGAGATCAGCGCGATCTCCGCCGACGCGAAAAAGGCGTTAAACAGTATCAGTATTAACTGTAAAAGAAGCTGCCTTACCATGTGTTTGTATTTGTACTACCACTCGCCGTAACCGGCGATAAGGTCTCTGAAAAAGTACGCGCTGTCTTTCGGCGTTCGCTTTTGGGTGGCGTAATCAACATGGACAATGCCGAAGCGTTTGGTATACCCGTAGGCCCATTCGAAATTGTCCATAAAAGACCATGCGTAATAGCCTTTGATTTTTACTCCTTGCGCAATAAGGTCCTGACAGACCTCCAGGTGCTTGCGGACATATTTGATCCGGGCGGTGTCGTGGACCCGGCCTTGCGCGTCAACGGTGTCCGGCGAGGCATAGCCGTTTTCGGTGATGTAAATGGGAAGGTCTGCGGCAAGGCCCGAAATCCACAGGAGAAGCCGCGCAAGCCCGGCGGGAACCGTGGGCCAGCCCATGTCGCTGGTATCCTGCCACGACGGCTTGGTAGCGTATTTGAAGTCCGCGTCGGGATCGTAGGCAACCGGATTTTCGGAGTAGTAATTTATGCCGATAAAATCGATCTTCTGCCGGATAATATCAAGGTCTCCGTCCTGAACGGGGAACGGAAGTTTAAGTTCTTTTACGATTTCAGGATAGCCCTTCCCCAAAACGGGCAGCACAAAAACCTCGGACTCAAGGGCGCGGGCGGTCAGGGCCGCTTTCCTGTCGGCCTCGCTTGATGTCGCCGGGCGGGGAGTGTTGAGGTTCCAGGTAATCCCGATGGGCGCTTTGAGGCCCGCCTCCCGATAAGCCTTTACCGCAAGCCCGTGGGCCAGATTCACGTGATGCACCGCCCGGACAGCCTTGCCGATGTCTTTGATCCCCGGCGCGTGAACCCCGTAGTAGTATCCCAGATACGCCACGCAGAGCGGTTCGTTTATAGTGATCCACTGATCCACCGTATCGCCGAATTCGGTAAAGCAGACTTTGGCAAATTCCGCGAAAGCCTCCGCCGTATGGCGTTCGGCCCAACCGCCCTTGTCTTCCAGGGACTGGGGCAAATCCCAGTGATAAATAGTGGCGGCGGCCTTAATGCCGCGGCTGTGCAGTTCTTTTATCAGGCTTTTGTAATAGGCGACCCCTTCTCCGTTTACCCGGCCGTCGTCGCCGCCCGGAATGATCCGGGGCCAGGCGATGGAGAAGCGGTAACTTTTAAAGCCCAGTTCCGCCATCAGCGCGATATCTTCCTTATAATGATGATACTGGTCGCAGGCGATCTCCCCGTTTTCCCCGCCGTAGACCGCGCCGGGCTTCCGGGAAAAAGCATCCCAAATGCATTCACTGCGACCGCCCTCGCGGCCCGCGCCTTCAACCTGATAACTGGCGGTTGCCGTTCCCCAGAGGAAATTGGCGGGAAAATTCAATTTATGCATGAAGCCCTTCCTTAGACATCGATAGATTATGAGATGCGGCCCGCCTTGGCGGGGGTGTCCGTTTGCCTAATACTATATTGCGTTGGGGGTTATAAGTAAATGGGGGTGAAAGACGATGCCTGTCCCCCAGCCGGGGGTTACCACTGCCACCCGGGGTCTGTCCCTCCGGCGGGGGGGCTGTCTCCGCACGGAGGGGCGTCTGGGTCAAGTTTAGCTCTATGAAAGTTTACCGCCCTCGTAATACCCCCGGATTCCCGACAGGAATTCCGCCCGCTTATCCTTCTTTGCGGACAAAGGCATCCTGATAACCGGATGTTTTGAAACGCTGCAATAACGCTCCGCTCTCGCCCAAATTTACCGGCCCTATAAGAATACGATACAGGGGTTTTTCGGGATTGCCGGTTTCCTGTATGGCGCGGGGATAGACGCTGTCTATGCGGGTTAATTCGTTTTCCACAAGCTCAGGAAGACTATAGGCCGCCAACTGGAGATAGTACTTCCCCTTTTCTAGACGGCTTATCACGGGAACGGAAAAAACTTCCTTCACGGACGGTGCAGACGGAAGCGGCGCGGAAGCCCGCTCTTCAAGCGGCGGAATCAGTGGGTCCAGTACCAGTTCCGTGCGGACAAGCGGCTCCGGAACCTGTTCTGCTACCGGCGGAATAAACAATTCCTGCGCCGGTTCCACACGAGTAGGCGGTTCCGGAACCCGCTCCGCTACCGACGAGATCAACGGCTCCAGTACCAGTTCCGTGCGGACAAGCGGCTCCGGAACTCGTTCTGCTACCGGCGGAATAAACAATTCCTGTGCCGGTTCCACACGGGCAGGCGGTTCCGGAACCCGCTCCGCTACCGGCGAGATCAACGGCTCCAGTACCAGTTCCGTGCGTGCGGGCGGTTCCGAAACCCGTTCTTCCACTGGTGGAATAAACAATTCCTGCGCCGGTTCCACACGGGCAGGCGGCTCGGAAATTCGTTCCGCTACCGGCGGAATCAGCGGTTCCAGTACCGGTTCCGCGCGGACAAACGGCTCGGGAACCCGTTCCGGTATTGGCGAGATCAACGGCTCCAGTACCAGTTCCGTGCGTGCGTGCGGTTTCGAAACCCGCTCTTCCAGCGGCGGAATAAACAACTCCTGCGGCGGTACCATCGCTGGGGGGATTACCACAGGTTCTTTAATGGGAGCAATCTCCGTCAAGAGAGGAGGTTTCGGAAAAGGGGAAACCGGGGGCCGTGGCCGGGCGGGAACCAGGGTTGGCTCCACCGGAGGCATGCCGGATGCCGGGGGCACTGTTTTCCGCAGGGGATCGGACCGAGCTATATCAGCCGTTTTCGCAGTACCGGGTTCAGGCGAGTAGTTGTAAAGGGCTAACGGCAATGGAGCCGGATCACTTTTGGCCAGCTCTTCCGTTTCCCTCTCTGTTGAAGGCGTATAAGGTGCGGGGAGGTCTACAATATCCGCCTTGGCGGGATCGATCTCAGTTGGGGTGGAAGCAAAGGTATTACCCGTCCTTGCGGAATCCTGCCCGATCGCCTCGGATGCCTCTTCTACATCGAAGCCCGAATCACCAGCGGCCGCGATGACGGCCAGGGGATCAAAATCAGGGTCCCCGGACGAGCTAATATCCTCGGGAAAGCGGGAAAAAGCTACGGGGTCCGAGGGCATAGTCATCCGGATGCGACCAACGGACCGGATAGGAAGTCCTATGGCGCTTGCGGCCTCTTTGGACAGGAGTGCCAGCAGGCCCGGCGAATCCAGCCCTGAAGCTACAATCACCCTGATACTCATGCCGGTTTCCAGATTGGTTATATCCACGATGGTATTCCGGGGAAAGGACCTGCTCGCCGCGTAGTAGCCGCCTTCGGGAAGTTCTCCGTTAAGACTGACAGAGGCCGCACCTTCCCAGACGGAGGCGCTTACAGAAAGAAGCGCGATAAGTATTACAAAGCCAAAATATATTGTTTTCTTCATCATTGTTTTACTCCAAATAGGGAAGTATCTTTACTGCGGCCTGTTTCGCGTTGATAAAATCTTCCCCGGTCTGTGTTTTCCGGTATCCGGCGAATTTTTCTTCCCTGATAAACCGGAAGGGATTGACACTGAAAAGCCTCAGAGAAATCTGCCGGGGGCCGGGCATTTCGAGGCTTTTTGCGGCGCCGTCTTCCCGGTAATCCAGCAGGGCCAGGACAAAGTAATCAACGCCCCCCTCCATTGCTCCGGAAAGGCTTTCGGCGGCTTCAACAGGAAACTGGGCGGAAGGAAGGGTGTCCAACCTTAAGCCCGGCGTGTTGCTTACGATATGGCCGGCGTCAAAAAACACGTCAAAGAAGCCGTCTTCCCAAGATTTGCCATACTTGTTGGAAGCGCCCTGTTCTCCGGGAAGCCCCGTTTCCACAATCATAAAGGACACGGTATGCGCGGAAACCGGGGCAAGCGCCGCCAGTGAAACAAGTACAAAAAACAATCTGCCGAAATTCATGGATACTCCCTGTTAAAATAGTCCTAAGCTTATTATCGGAAAAAAGAAGGGAAAGATAAATTTAACGTGCCGGGGGATAGCAAACATGGCTACTTGCCGGGCTTGAGGATTGGACAGACCTCGCCCGTAGCCGCTACGTGACGGCGCTGTGGAGAGGGCTTGGGTCGGTGTTGCCGCGCGGGTTTGGGCCGGGTTTAGGCGCTTAGCCGGGCAGGGAAGGGGGGCGGGCGGGGTTTTGGGGCGAAAATCCCGTTTCCACCGGGGTTTCCCCCGTTAGGGGGCTGACCCCGTCCGGGGGGCAGGTCCCGAAAGAGATCACCCCCGTCTTGGCCGCCGCCTCCACCGTTTCCCACTCCACTTCCGCCGCCCACGCTGGCGGCGCTCCATCCAGTACCCGCGACCAATACCGGTCTCCCCAAACGTGCCCGGTCCTATCCTCGCTCAGATTGAACCGCACCGCAAACGTCTGCTTCACCCACTGCATGATCGCCGGAAGCTGCAATCCATCCTCCGGCTTGATGTAGAACGACAGCCGTTCCCCATCAAGCCGGAACCCGCGAAGCTCGAAGTCGAAGCGCCCGTGCGCCTCGCCAAACACCCGGCAGAAGACCTTCACCGCCTCCTGCCGACAGAACAGCGGCT
>JAIRSS010000065.1 GCA_031255315.1 Spirochaetaceae bacterium | reverse complement strand
CGGTCATTCGGAACACCGGCAGCTATAAGTACCAAGCCTACAATCCGTTTTGCCAATGTCTTGCTCATAAACAGTTGAAGGAATTGGATAACGGCTTTCGTGATTAAACCGGGATTCGGTACGGGTTTCGCATGTCTCCCCCGTGTCATGGTGGGCCTTTCGTTCATAGAGTAATCACCTCCTATAGCAGAATCACCCTACTATATCACATTACCTTAATTACTGTAAGATTCATCGCTCGCCAGTATAAGAAGAGCGACAAAAGCCTAGCGGAACAGATAAAAGAGAAGATAAGGAAATAGCAGGCTGCGTACACTAAAAGGCAGGAATGTTGTCCACAGATTAATCGGATTACCGCGGATTTTTCGTATCAATCGTGGTCATAATCTGTGAAAATCCGCGTAATCTGTGGACCGTGTTGCTATTAAGGTTATATCCGCTTCTATGGCTCACCTCTTTTCCGTCACTATTCCCTGATTGTTTTTAGCTCATTCTACTGTTTTGCGTTCCATAATTTTATCGTTTTGTATTATTTTGATAGATCAGCTTTCTGCCATTATCATAGACAACAGCGGTTGATAACCATATCCACAGCGGCAGCAGACACAGTGTTTTAAGTAGTATCGCTGCTCTATTCGTTTTTTCATAAAAACCTCCGGGTTTTTGCCTTGTACTTTCAAGTTCCCGTTATTGCCCGCCGAATATCGTCTCTTTTTATACGATAGTATGTCCTCCGGGCCCGGCTCGTCCGCGCAGGAGGGGAACCTACGAGGCTGAACTGAATGTCGGAATTCCGGTTTACCGGCGGCCGTCCGGCTGATTTCCAGGATATGCTCGTCTTTCTTACCTGCGTCCGCCGCGTCCGGGTGTACCGGGTTGATATAACAGCCCGGAACGGCAATACTTATCCCGCGCTGGCTAAAATATCCCCTATGCTGCGGGAAGAGCCGGGGTTTACTGCGCCGGGGACGGGAGCGTTGGGAAACGCCTTTGCCGGCAGTCTGGCGCGCTTGTGGATTTTTGCGCCACCAGGACCGCAAAAATCCCGATTATCCGGCCTGCTTTGGCACGCTGGATGGAAGCGGGTTTGAACGCGGCAGGCGTATCCGCGGGTTGTTCCGGCGGAACTTTTCCATAATCGTACGCTCTAAGCCCGCTGCGTATCATACAAAATCGTAGCGATACATCTGGTTTTGCAGCCAGGGCAATGAGAGGGAGAATGAGATGACGGATATTGATATTGCTTCTTTTGGCGCGCTCGGTGACGGGCTGACCGATAATTCCGCCGCCTTTGCCGCGGCTTTAAACGCCCTGCGGGAATCAGGCGGCGGGACGCTCACTATCGGAAAAGGCGTCTGGCGGACCGGCCCTATCAGAGTGTTTTCCCATACGACGCTGGCGGTGGAGGAAGGGGCGGAGATTTCCTTTATCCCGGAGATAGAACGGTACGCCCCGGTGTTTACCCGCTGGGAAGGGGTCGAATGTTACGGAATGCACCCCCTGGTTTTCGCAGACGGCGAACGCGGGGCCGCGGTTGTGGGGAAGGGGGTTCTGAACGGCAATGGGCAGGTATGGTGGGATATACTGCGGGATAAACGCCGCCGGGATCAGACCCGTCCCGAAACCCCCCTGGAAATGCGGCTTGCCGCCCTGAATCCGGGCAGCAGCGGCCAGCCTTCTGGCGGCGGCGGACGGAACACCCAGTTCCTCAGACCGCCGCTGATTCAGTTCTACAAATGCGCGGATATTCGCGTTGAAGATATTACCCTCGTTAATTCGCCGTTCTGGACCCTGCATCCGGTTTTCTGCGACCGGCTTGCGGTTCGAAACGTCAGGATTTCCAACCCGCCGGACGCTCCCAACACCGATGGTATTGATATTGATTCCTGCCGGGATGTAATGGTTGAGGGGTGTCATGTGGGCGTCGGGGACGACGGCATCGTCCTTAAATCAGGCTCCGGGGAAGACGGCTTACGGGTAAACGCGCCCACCAGCAATGTGGCCGTGCGAAACTGTACGGTCAAGGACGGTCACGGCGGCATTGTGATCGGCAGCGAAACCGCTGGCGGTATTTTTGACGTCCTTGTGGAGGACTGCGTGTTTGCGGGGACTGACCGGGGCATTCGGATCAAAACCCGCCGGGGCCGGGGCGGGCGCATCCGCAACCTCAGCTTCCGCCGTCTCACCATGGAGAACAACCTCTGCCCCCTGGTAATCAACATGTTCTACCGCTGCGGAGCGGCGCTGTCCGACGGGTTTTTTACCCAGGACCCGCTTCAGGCCGGATTGACGACTCCTTCCATCAAGAACGTTGCCATTTCCCGGATCCGCGCCTCGCGCTGCCGGGCTTCCGCGGGCTTTATCGCGGGTCTCCCGGAAGCTCCCATAGAAAACCTGACCATCCGGTCCTGCGAATTCGTTACCGATGAAACCAGCCCCGCACGGCCGGACGAGTCGGATATGTTTCTGGGGCCGCCGCCGGTAGAGGGGAAGGGGTTCCGGGTCCTTAACGTCAAGAATCCTGACTTCTCCGATATTACGGTAACCGGTCCCCGGGAAGCCTTTATTTATGGATGAAATAGTATAACCGGGCGGACGTTCGCGGTTTTTATTGAGAACGCCTGACGCGCTGAACGGTCAATCCCGCAAAGGGCGCGCTATACATCGAACTCCGCCCAGGAGACCTTGCCCGCCCGGATTACATCCCGGAGTCGTTTCTCCTGAGTGGATAAGGTCCGGCTGGAGCCGCTTTTCACTTCCAAAAAAACCACCTCGGTGACGGCCTTCTGGTTCATTCCCTTAAAGACCAGGAAGTCTACCGGCTTCCCGATGAACCGGCAGTCTCCGGGATCGAAGGGGAAGCCCGGCAGGAGGGGCGCCATCTGCTCGGAGACAAGGCCGCCCAGCACCGCACGGGACGCTTTGAGCCGGGTCTTGACGATTGCGTCAACTTTGCGGCCTTCCCATTCGGCGGCCTCCCGTTTCCTCCCGGCGCGCATTCCCAGGCGGAGGCCGATGATGAGCGCCGCGAGGCAGAAAAACATAAAGACGCAACAGAGAAGAATGAATAAGAAATTCAGGTTAAGGTGTTCCAGGCGTTCCGCCGTCAGGGTTTCCATATAGGGGTACTATGGCGTGAAAATGCGCGAGTGGAAAGCCCCGGAGGCGGTGGTCTTGTATCCCGCATATTATCCCGCCAGGCGGGATGGGAGAGGGTCATCCTTTAATCGTAAACCGCACGGGATACCGGTAGCGTACTCCCACGGGAACCCCGTTAGCCTCCGCAGGCGTTCCCCGAATCCCCCGGAAGGCGTTGGCCGCCGCTTCTCCAAACCCCCGGTCAGGCGGGATTTCCCGGAGAACCTTAATTTGCGTAACCTCACCCCGGCGGTTGACGAACAGTTCCAGGTAGACCGTCCCCTCAATATCGGAATGAAGGGCGATGCGGGGATAGACCAGGGCGGAGAGGATGTCCCGTTCCGAAAAAACCGGGGGAACCGAGATTTTGTGCATGGGAAGGTAGGTTTCTTCCTCCCCTGCCGCCGGCGGAGCGGGAGGCCCTGGGGAGAAGATCTGCGCGCCGGGATCGACGGCCTGCGCGTCCGGGGCCGCCGCCGGCGGCTCCGCCGTTTCTATCATGATCTCCGCCGGTACCAGCGCATCGGCGGTTTCCTGAACCAGGGGCGGCGGCTCCGGGGGCGGGACCTCTTCCTCAAAATCGGCGAGCTTCATCACCGGTACCGCTTGTTCAGAAGGCGGGGCCGCCGTATTCGCGGTAACGGCGAAAAAGAGCAGCACCAGCAGGTGGAATACGGCGGCGCCTATGAACAGGGCCAGGCGGACCACGAGGCGGGCGTGGTTTGGTTTACGCATCTTTTACCACAAAGCTGACAACGCGGTACTGGAGAAGCTGAAGAATTTCCAGCGCCCGGTGGACGTGGGAAAACGGCGTGTCCCGGTCGGCGATGAGGTGAAGGCGGGTGTCCGGGGCGTTCCGGTACAGTTCGCCCACGGTGTCTTCGATGGTCTCGAGGGTACAGGGAAGTCCGTCCAGGTAGAACGCGCCGGAACGGTCTATCCATATCTCGACGTTTTTTTCGGCGCTGGTCTTTTTCGCCGTCTCCGCTTCGGGGTATTCGATCTTAACTTCCCGGCGGTAATTGATCAGGGCTACCAGCATGATGAAGATGAGGAGCAGAAACGCGACATCCGACATGGAATTGAGGGGTACGATGAACCGTTTCCGCTCCCGGATCAGCTTCATGGGGCCGCCTCCCCGCCTGCGTCCCCAGGCGGCTCGTCCTTTATACGGAAAGAGAACGAATCAACCGACAGTTTTTGCGCCAGTTCCACAAAAGAGACCACCTGCTGCCAGGGAGCGCCGGGGGAGATAGTGAGCAGCACCGCTATGTTGGGGTTGGCGTTTACCGCGGAACGGATGGCCCCCTCGACGGCGGCGGCGGGCAGGGCTTCCCCCTGGTAGAGTATGCGCCCCGTATCGTCAAGCTCAAAGCGCAGCAAGTCTTCCATCAGGATACGCCGGGTGGAATCTTTAGCGGGCAGGTTCATCAGGAAGCCCTTGTTTATGTTGAACCCGGCGATAACGATAAAATAGATGATCAGCAGAAACGCAATGTCGCTTGAGGCGCTTGAGTCGTCAAATCCCTTTCGTTTTTTTCTGGTAAGATTCACCGCGGCCTTCCTGATACCACGCAGCCCAGCCTGCTATACATCGTCAACCGCGCCGGGTTCAGCCAAAGCCGGTTTACAGACGCCGGGGCCGGGACCGGAAGCGGCGAGACTGGTGATCAGGTCTGAACAGGTCTTCTCCACCTCGGCGGCGAACTGGTCAACGATGTGGCTGAACAGGGAATGGGCGATCATGGCGATGATGGCGATGATGAGGCCGAATACGGTGGTGATCAATGCCTCGTAAATGCCGTTGGCGACGATTTGGGCGTTTACTTCCGTAGCTTCGGCAATGGACTTGAAGGCCCCTATCATGCCGCTGACCGTCCCCAAAAAGCCCGTCAACGGGGAGAGGGAACCCAGGGCGGTAAGGAAGTTGAAGCCGTTTTCCAGGGAGTTGATACAGCTAAGGGCTTCCGCTTCCGTCGCCCGCTCCAGGCGCTGTTCCGAAAGCCCCGAACGGTTCACCAGGGTAAGGAGGATGCGCGCCCCCATACGCCGTTTGGTAAGCCCCGAAAGGTACTCCCCCGCGCCGGAAAGATCGCCGGCCTTGATAAACCGCTCCACCCGCTCGCTGAGGTCGTCGATCCGCAGGTTGTGGTAGAGCAGGTAGACCACCCGTTCCAGGGCTATGGCTATAGTCGCCACCGAAAAGAAGAGGAGGGGCCACATGAACACCCCGCCCATACTGAACAGTTCCAGCAACGAAAACCGTATTGTCTCTTCCATACGCGCCTCACCGTATCCTTACCAGTCTGATTTCTTTCGTCAGGACCTTCATTATACGATCCCATTCGTATTGAAGATATATCCAGCCGGCGGCTTCTTCCCAATCCCGAAGCAGGGTTCCGGAATCCCGGGCCGGACGCAGTTCTTCCGGGAAAACCGCCCCGGTGTAACGGGTGTTCCACTTCACGCCTTCCCCCCGGACCCAAACCGCCCCTTCCGTAGTCCACTCCGGGGGGCGCGCATTGGCTTTTGCCAGTTCCGGGAACAGGATGGGCGCCCAGTACGCCTCAAATCCGTCCCGGCTTACCGGGCTCCCTGTGGCGGGGGCCGGGCGCGCCTTCATCCATTCGGTCAGGGCGGTTATCCGCTCCCGCCGGTTCCGCAAGGCCGATACCGCCTGATCCCCGGTGACGCGGGTTGAGTTCCGCCGTGTCCTTCCCCCGGTGATGTCGATGAGTTCCGCCGGCCCGTCAAGCCGCAGAACCCCTTTCTCCCGGGGTTCCGGGAAATCCGCCGGTTCAGAGGCGGTCCGGAAAACCCCGCTCCCGAAGAGTTCCCCGGAGAACTCGTTCCAGCCCGACAGACTGGGGCAAAGAAACTCCAGGGTGGTGAGAGAGAAGCGCCCTTCCGCGTCAGGCGGCGTTCCCAAAAGGCGCAGGGTGGGCAGGGCCTCAATGCGGATGGCGATGACTCCGTCGGCGTTCTGAACGCTGGCAGCGTTCCCCCTGTTTTTACGGGACAGCCGTTCTACCCGTATCCCTTCTCCCGAAGCGGGGCCGGGGAGGGTTCCCCGCCGCCGATTCTTTCCCCCGGTCCGGTACACCGCTGTTTGCGTTTCCTCAAAGGCAGAACCGTCAACGGCTTCCCCGGCCTTTTGCACTATCGAGGAACAGCCGGGGGCGAACAAAAGAAACGCCCCGCAGAAAACCGCCGCGAACGCCCGGCGCCGCGAAACAGCGTGCATCATTAATAACTCCACTTAAATCCCGCGGACACCATCGGAATAGGCAGCCCGTAGGACGCGGCGTCGCTTCCCGTATCCACCCTGCCGGTGTATTCATTGAAGGTGGAAGCCCGGCTCCCGGCGGCAAGGATGGGGGCCAGGAGGTTTTCCGCGCCCAGATAGATTTCGGTCTGAACCCGGCCTTTGGGATCAAACCGGAAGAACGAGAACTTCACATCCAGGGGCAGAGCCCAGACGCTCCGCTCGTTTTCATCGTACCAGGAATCCCGGCGGTACTTCTGGATGATAACGGGTTTGCCGTTTTCCAGTACCGGCTGATAATTCTCACCGACTTCCTGAACCGGGTAGGAATAGATTTCTTCCCCAACCTTTGACACGATACGCCCGCTGGCAAACCCGAACCGGACAGCGGTGTTAAACCGCCGGGAGGGTTTGATGTTGAGGACCAGATTGAAATTATGGAAGCGGTGATACGAGGGATAGTACCAGAGGTCCCCCCGGTCTCCGTTATGAGGATCCCGGTATTTTGCCCAGTTGAAAGAATAGGAAATCCAGCCGTCCCAATACCGGGATTCAAATTTTTGCAGTTGCAGATCGAAGCCCCACACGTTTCCTTCGCCGTCAAAGAAGTACGAGGGGGTGATCCTGTTGCTTGACGTGGTGTCGGCGGTTCGGTACGCCCGGTCGAAAACACGCTTGTAATACCCCTCAACACTCAAACTGTAGCCCGGCTCAAGGTCAATCTTGGTTCCAATCAGGGAGGTCCAGGAACGGTTCATCTTCATATCGTAATCGTCTATACCGCTGTTTTTTTCGATAAAAGTGATGGACTCGTTTATGGAAGAAAAAAGCCCCGTCCCCGCGGTAATAGTAAGGGAATCAATGACGCCCCGGTTTTTCAGGACGCTGAAATCCAGATTGAGCCGGGGATTCAGGGCCGGCGTGGTTTGGATGCTGAAATCCCTTCCCAAGAAATACAGGTGATCCACCCGCAGGCCCAGCTCCGCGCCAAACCGCTGATTCGGCGCGGCGTACTCCAAAAGCCCGTAGCCTGAAGTGGTAAACCCCTGGTTGCGTACATCCCCGGCGTACTCCACAGGCCGGATAAGCGCCGCGTTGGGAATGCCGTTGATAAGGACGGCGTCAGGCGGATTGATTATCCCCGGCGGCAGATCCGCAAGGGGAGTTTCCAGGAAGATCCGCGCGTCCTGCCGCTGGTTCCACCAGGAGTAGAGTTCCTGCACCCCCGCCGCCGCAAGCAGCCCGCGCCCCAAATCCCAGTCCAGGTCCACCCGCCCCTGGGCGTTGGCGATGACGACCCGGGTATCCAGGCTGGCGTTTACGTTTGGGGCCGTATACGGCTGACCGGCGGTCAAGCCCAATTTCTTAAGATCGTACTTATCCAGGAATTCATCGTTATAGCGAACGGTAACCCGGTTGTCTATGAACCCGCCGGCGCTGGTCTGAATAAAGCCGCCGCCTGCGGTCCCTTTAAGCACCATAGCCGGGACGGGATTGAACGTTATCCCGGTAATGAGGAAGCCCTGGTAGTTGCCGAACTCGAAGTCCATATCCACGCTGCCCTGAATCTCCTCGTCATCGTACTCATTCCGGTACGCCGCGCCCACGCCGTCGCTGCCGAAGAAGCCGTTCATCTTCATTTCCAGGTTCCCGGTAAACCGGTAATTCGCCGAAACCGCGGCGCTCCTGATGAAGGGGGCGGTGGATACCGAGTTGATCATAGCCAGGCTCTCATTGTCCGGCATGGCCCGGCTTAACGCCTTGGCCGCCCAGACTAGGGTGTCCCAGTAGGTTACTCTCCCCATGAAGAGGACGCCCCCCGTGCTGGCCAGGGGAAGGGACAGGTTGAGGCTTGCGGCGCTTGAACCTACGGCCGCCTCAAGTTCCGTCTCTGTAGGGGAAGGGGTTTTGGAGCTTACTTCCAGAAGGCCGGAAATGGTATGACCGTACCGGCTGGAAAAGACCCCGTGGGACAGCCGGGCGCTGGAAACCATCTTGGGGTCAAAGATGGAGAACCCGCCCCCCCAGTGATAGGGCTGTTCCAGGTAAAACCCGTCCAGCACCGCCATAAGGTCCCCGGGATCGCCGCCCCGGATAGACGGCAGGGCGGAGAACATCCCCGTATACCCAACCCCCGGCAGGAGCTTGACCGAGGTCATTACGTCCTCGATAATCCCGATTTCCGCGGTCCGGGCCAATTCCCGGCCCGAAACGGCCACGCTGCGCCCGCTCCGGGTCTCGCTGGTCCCCGGCCGTTCCACCTCCAGTACCAGTTCCCGGCTTTCCATGACATCCCCCAGCCTGAGGGCTGCGGTGATCCGCGGGGGGCCGGCGGAGCCCCCCGGTTCCGCCGCCGGGATAGTCAGCCGCCGGCTTTCATACCCGGGGTAGGCGATCTGAATGACCGCCGGCCCGCCATCCGGCAGGGTGATGAGGGCGCTCCCGTCCTCGCCGCAGACATATTCCTCCCCGTTTCTCAGGCGGATCACCGCCCCTTCCAAGGGTATCTCCAGGTCGGCGTCTTCCACCATGACTTCCACATCCCGCGCAAAAAGCGGGGCGGAACCGATAACAAGAAGGCCGAGGAACAGGAAGAACGCCCGGCGCGGCGCGGGGCGGCCCGGAGCGTACCGAGTCCTGCTATGAGCGGTTTGTCCCATTGTACACCTGTGTAATATCATTTGGAGAAAATAAAACGATCATATATACGATAAAATCAACACTCACGGCCGCATAAAAAGTATTGTTTCCATTAATATTCCGGTACCCGATTTGACCGCCTAAAATATTATAATATATATTTTTGTAAACAATCAAAACCAATCCGGCGCGGAACCCGCCTGTATAGATAAACTCATTCCGGCGGAAGGCGTGGTTTTCATCAAGATTCATATAATTTATTTTATTAAACGGCCCAAAATATAATCCGAACATATCATCAAAAAAACGCAGTTCAAACATATTCCAATACAGCGTAAAATTTAAAAAACTCAATCGAGTGGTTTCTATGTGAGCAGCGGAACGGCCTCTAACCGCCCGCGTCCAATAGTTCACCGGACTATATTCTATTCCTATTCTTGTACCGCTGTGTTCAAGTCCAATACTTGAATCAACAAAGGATTCCATCTTGTTGTCAAGCGCAGAGATATTCATTCCATACCCTAAATTGGCCATATTCCACGTTGCGTTAAAATGGTCGAG
>JAIRSS010000058.1 GCA_031255315.1 Spirochaetaceae bacterium | reverse complement strand
CGGAAACCCTTCATACAAAGAGGCCGCGGTAGGGGTGTTCAGATTGTCCATCACCAGGACGATCTTTTCAACTTGCGGAAAATCCTCGTCCGCCAGGCGCCGTATTTGTTCCGCCTAGTCCGCCCGAGTCCGCCGTTCCGGTATCTCAGCCCTCCTCCAGCCTTCAAGCGGGCGATAAACATGAAGCTGTCGCAGGTCCCGCTCCGCATATACTCCGTATCAAAACGCGCCGGTTTCCCCTCCAGCGTGGTCTCAAACCCTTCCTCCACAAACCGCTGCCGCAGGGTTTCCACCGACCGGCGGAACAGCTGGTCGGCGGTTATGCTTGTTTTACCAGCCTTCGTCAGCGCCGCATGCCGCACCAAGTCATACGCCTATAGGATGAACGGATCCGCGGCGCGGCTTTCTGCAGGCCTTACCCCGCCAGCACGGCGTTGATCGCGGCGGCGGCCCGGCGGCCTTCGCCCATGGCGAGGATCACCGTGGCGGCGCCCAGAACGATGTCCCCCCCGGCGTAGACCCGGTCCAGGGAGGTCTTCTGGTCTTCGTTGACCACGATGCGGCCTTTACGGTCGGCTTCCAAGTTGGCGGTTGACCGCACCAACAGGGGGTTGGACTCGTTGCCCAAAGCCACGATTACGGTGTCGCAGTCAAAGGCGTATTCGGAACCGGGAATGGCCACGGGACTGCGGCGGCCTGACTTGTCGGGTTCACCCAGCTCGTATTTTTTGACTTCCATGCCGGTAACCTGCCCCTGATCGTTCCCCACAATCTTGATCGGATTCCGCAGGAAGTTGAAGACTATCCCTTCTTCCATAGCGTGTTCCACTTCTTCCGCACGGGCGGGCATTTCGTCCCGGGTACGGCGGTAGATAACATGGACCTGCTCCGCCCCAAGCCGCAGGGACATACGGGCGGCATCCATGGCCACATTGCCGCCGCCGATGACGGCGACGATTTTGGAAGTGTACATAGGCGTGGCGGCCCTCCCGGAATCGTAGGCTTTCATGAGGTTTGCCCGGGTCAGGTACTCATTGGCGCTGAACACGCCCACCAGATTTTCGCCGGGACAGCCCAGGAATTTAGGAAGCCCCGCGCCGACGCCGATGAAGACCGCGTCATACCCGTCGTCTTCCAAAAATTCCTTTACCGACCGGGTGCGCCCGGCGAGGAAGTTGGTCTCGATCCGGACGCCCATTTTTTTCAGATTATCCACTTCCGCCTGAACGATGGCCTTGGGGAGCCGGAATTCAGGGATGCCGTAGACCATGACCCCGCCGGTTTTATGAAAGGCCTCGAAGATAGTAACGTCATGACCTTCCCGCGATATGTCGGCGGCCACGGTAAGGCCGGCCGGCCCCGATCCGATGACCGCCGCCTTTTTACCGGTCTTAGGCTTAACCGGCGGGATGGTTACCTTTTCCTGTTCCCGCTCCCAATCCGCGACGAACCGCTCAAGCCGCCCTATGGCGACCGCCTTATCCACGCTCTTCAGGCTTTTCCCCAGGATGCATTGCGCCTGACACTGGGATTCCTGGGGGCAGACCCGTCCGCAGACTGCCGGAAGCAGGTTGGTTTGCTTGATGACGTCCACCGCGCCTTTGAAGTCCCCGTTCCGGATTTCCGCCAAAAACTGCGGGATGGGGACCCCGACAGGGCAGCCGTTAACGCACGGCGCGTTCTTGCAGCTCAGACAGCGTTCCGCTTCAAGGCGGGCCTGAGCCTCGCTGTAACCCAGGGCGACTTCGTTCATGTTTTTGCCCCGGGCAACCGGGTCCTGAGCGGGCATTTCCTGTGGGGGAATAGCCATCCGCTCTTTGGGGCTGATTTTCTCTCCCGCCGCCTTACGGTTCAGCAAGGGCGTGAGCAACAGCCGGGCTTCCGCCTCAAGCTGCGCCTTTGTAGGAAGCTGCGCTCCCGTATGTATTTCGTGTCCCATATGGTTCCCCCTTATTTCCGTACCGCCGCAGCCGCCGCCGCGTGGGGCGGCAGGCCGAGACTAATATGGCACGTATGATGATCCGCGTCTTCCCTGGCCTTATAAGCCCTCATTCTAATCATCATGTTATCAAAATCGACGATATGGCCGTCAAATTCCGGCCCGTCGACGCAAACGAATTTGGTTTCGCCGCCTACCGTAACCCGGCAGCCGCCGCACATTCCCGTACCATCAATCATGATGGTGTTCAGAGACACCATGACCGGTACGTCAAACTCCGCGGTTGTTTTTTCGCAAAATTTCATCATGATGGGCGGCCCTATCGCCACCGACATGTCCGGCTTGGGGTTCATGGCGCAGAACTCCTTGAGGGGCTCGGTAACCAGGGCCTTGCGGCCGTAGGAACCGTCGTCGGTTACGAGCACCAGCTCATCGGCGTAGTTCCGCATACGGTCCTCAAAGATGACCAGTTCCTTCGTACGGGCGCCGATGATCACCTTCACCAGATTCCCCGCCTCCTTCATAGCCTGAACGATGGGATAGAGGGGCGCTACGCCGATGCCGCCGCCGACGCAGACTACGGTCCCGAATTTCTCGACATGGGTAGGATTCCCTAGGGGACCCAGAATATTTGCAATGTGGTCTCCCGGTTCCTTTACGGCGAGCTTGTGGGTTGTGGCCCCCACGGTCTGAAAAACCATGGTGAGCGTTCCCGCCCCGGCGTCCGCGTCGGCGATGGTGAGGGGAATACGCTCCCCCCAATCAGTGTCGATCTGGACAATGACGAACTGTCCTGCCTTCCTGGCCCGGGCGATCAGCGGGGCCTCGACGGTCATTTCAAAGACCTCTTCGGACAACTGTTTTTTTGTCAGTATCTTATTCATACACGTTCCTCTCTTCTTCTATAAAAACCTATAAACCTTTAGTGCTGTTTTAGTATTGCCATAGTATATATGGAAAACTCGTCTATCACAAGGCAATTCGAGCGGCAGTTTCACC
>JAIRSS010000016.1 GCA_031255315.1 Spirochaetaceae bacterium | reverse complement strand
ATTGCGAGGAGCGAAGCGACGAAGCAATCCGGACGAGCATTCACTCCACTGGATTGCTTCGCCCTGCGGTCTCGCAATGACGTTATAAAACATGAGTGTTTTCCCATCGAACTCACGTTCATTAGTTTGCCTGATCTTCCAGGCGGTAGCGAATGCTTACCCGCGCCGTATAATCCGCCTCCCGGCCTTCCATGACCGGAAAAGGGCTTGCCGAACGGATCGTCTCGATGGCGGCCTGGGTCAGGAAGCGGTGGCCCGAAGTATCCGCCAGTTGTATATCCGAAACACTCCCGTCCCGCTGCCTTATGGTAAAGCGCACCGTAATATCGCCCTCTACGCCCCGTTTGCGCGCCGCCAGGGGATATATCTTGTTCTTTTCCAGTTGCCCCATGATCAGGGCCAGATACTCGGCCTCGGTCATGGTTCGCATCCCCGCCTGGGCGGAGCCTCCCGTATGCGCGCCGTTTGTTAGAACGCCACCCGTCTGGGGCAACGAAAGCGGCACCGCGACAGGAACCGCCGCTTCCACGGCTTCTTCAAGCTGAGGCGCTGCGGCGCTTTCCTCCGGGGAAGGGAGAAGCTCCGTGGGAACCGGTTCAGGGGGAAGTATCTCCTCGGGCGGCAAGGGAAGCGGTATTTCAGGCGGCGCTCCTGCCGGTTCATCTACTGCCAAAGGCACTGGCTGCAGGCCGATCTCAGGAAAGTCCAGGGTAAGGAACAGTTCGGCTGTTTCCGTAACGGGCCTTTCGTTCTGCGCGAAAAAGCCGAACACGGAGAAGAAGACGGCGTGCAGGACCGCGAGGGCCGTAAAACAGACCAGGGCCGGGAGCCTGTCCCCGCCGCCCCTTCCGGCGAAGTCCGCGCCGCAGTCTTCTTTATCAGCGGGGAAGTTCATGGCGAATTGCCACATTACGCACCCCCGCTATACTAAGAATATCCATAATTTCAGTTACCCGCTGAAAGGCCAAGTGTCCGTCGCAGTCCAGGGCCGCCCTGAGTTCCGGCTCCTCGCGGACGTATTCCGCCAGCCGCCGTTTCAGGGCATCTTCCCCGATTCGTTCCCCGTCCAGGTAGAGTAGCCCTTCGGCGTCCAGGGTAATGGTAAGCGTCTGCCGCCGCATGGCTTCCCCGGACGAAGCTGTGGGCAGGGAAACGGCCAGAGCCGGTTTTTCAAAGGTGGAGCCTATCATAAAGAAGATTACCAGCATGAAGGTTACGTCAATAAGAGAAGTGATGTTGATCTCCGTGCGGCGGGAAACGCCCGGTCCAAAAGTCTTCATGTCAGGCGCTTTCCTTGTCTTGTTTTCCGTCTTCCGGCGCAACTTCGCCCGCGTCCTCACCGGAACTTACCGCCGCGCCATCCAGAATGTCCCGGCGGAATTGTTCACTGAGGATCGACACTGCGAAAGTCATGTCCCGCAGGCGGGAGGCCGACAGATGCTCGAACCATTTGCCGCAGCTTAACGCGCAGATGGCGGTGATCAGCCCTGTCGCGGTGGTGATCATGGCCTCCCAGATGCCGCCCGAAAGGAAGGAAATGTCCACCGAGGAACCCTGTTTCTCTATCTGGCTAAAGGCGTTTATAAGCCCGGTAATGGTCCCCAAAAGGCCCAGCAGGGGCGCGGTAGTCCCGATAAAAGACAGGATAGTCTGTCCCCGTTCCATCTCGGCCCTGATAAGCGCCGCCTCACGGTCAAGTATCTCGGAGAGAACCGGCCCCGGCTCTTCCCTCCGTTTGAAGAACACAAGAACCATGCGCATAAGCGGGCCGCGCTTCGCAACGCGGGAATCGTTACTGGAAGCGGCGCAAGAAGCGGCGCAAAAGTCGGAGAAAGGCGACACGCCCGATTCTATCATTCTGAAAATCTGAGCCCTGTTATAACGGGTGCGGAAAAAATAGATAAACCGTTCCGAAAAAACGGCCAGCGTTAAAACGTATAAGCCCGCGATAACCCAGTTCACCGGCCCGCCGGCGCGCATAAATTCGGCAAATGCCCTAAAGCGTTCCATATTGATTACACCCGCGCCTTTGCGCTACGCCTCCGGTTTAGCGTACTTCTTGATTTCCCCGTACAAGCCCAAAAGGCTGTCCACGATCCGGGGAGAAGCGCGCAGAAACAACGATGACGGCACGATGCTGATGTTCCGTTCCATGCCCGCCCTGGTCTTCGCTATCACCGAGTCGGCGGTAAGGATGTCTTCGGGTTTTGTTATGGACATTGCGCCGAAAAGAAAGTCCGGGTTTTGGGCCAGGAGGTACTCCGCCGAAAGTATGGGCTGGGCGGCGTTTAACCCGGCGGCGATATTTTCGACCCCAAGTATGTCGAGGATTTCTCCGGGCAGGGAGCCTGAGGTAAAGGCCATGACCGGACTTGCGGAGTAGAGGAAGGCCCCTTTTAGATTGAGGGGTTTGCTTTGCAGTTCAGCCTTGAGCGAATCAAGGCGGGCCTGTTTTTCCGCCGCCAGCGCGCGGGCCTCGGCCTCTTTCCCGGTGAGCATTCCCAGAATCACGGCGCTGTTAAGAATATCCGCCAGGGAATCGGTGTTGTGGAGGAGTACGGCGTAACCGCGCGAGGCAAGGTCCGCCATAAGTGCGCTGGTCATCCCGTTCCCGATGATCAGGCCAGGTTCCAGCGCGACAATCGCCTCGAGGCTGGGCCGCGCCGTATTCCCCACGCTGGGCAGCAGGACGGTTTTTTCTTCGGGCCAGACCGGGTCCCGTCCGGAAGTGATCCCGGCGATTGCCGCTTCCGCGCCTATCATGTAGAGGGCTTCCACCGCCCCCGGCGAGATAACGACGATCCGCCCGTAGGGCTTGAGCGGGACCTTGTTACCCGCCCCGTCAACAACGTATCGCGCGTTGTTTTCTTCTGTTATTTGCCAGTACAGGGTGCTTTGCTCCGCAGACTCCGTTCCCGTATTTGGCGGTTCACGCTGTCCTCTTGCGGCAAGGCTTCCAGCCCCAAGCAGCAGTACCATCGCTATAAGAAAAAGGCGGAGGGGTGGACATAAAACTGAATCTCTTTTATTTGCCGTAGAATTATGAAACATACACTTACACATAACTACTTTTCCTTTCTTCCCTTTCTTGATGCGCTTATGGCGGTTCCAAGAACCTCCACCGCGATATTGTTTCCCCAGAACACACCGTCGGGGGTTAATGACCATGCGGAACTTTGCGGCACGGGAACCAGATACCCCCGTCCGCCCAGCTCCGCTATTTTTTCCGCAATAGCCTTTTCCGCCATAGGGGAGCCGGTAAAACGGGCCAGACGGGCGGCGTCGTATAAACCAAACTGAAGTTCCCCCAGCATCCGGTAGTAGTCATCGTACTCTTTGTCTCCGGCGGATACAAAACGCTTACCCGGCGACATGGAATATATCTGAAAGCCCGCGAGCCTTCCCCCCGCGCCGGACCCGATGGGAACAAGATCGCCGTTCCCGTACTGAAGGTGAATGTAGCGGTATGCGTCCCTTCCGGGCCGGGCCAGCTTGGAAAGTTCCAGCAGGGTAAAGCCCGATTCAAGAACCGTGTTGTAAAAGATATTGTGCCTTTCCCGGTCCGATTCAATGTCCCGGACAAATTTAAGTTCCCCCCGGCCTATGGCTTTTGACAGAGCCGATCCCTGGTGGATCATAAGGGAATAGAAACTCACGCTGTCCGCCCCGGTGGAAACGCAGGTCTCGGCATCGGCCTGTATCTCTTCCATGCTTTGATCGGGATAGCTATAGATGATGTCGTTCCCCAACGTCCCCTTAAAGGCGGCCCGGAGCGCGCGCAGGTCCTCCAGGGCCTTTTCGCCGGAATAGGTCCGGCCCAGAACCTTTCTGCCCCGGTCCGAGAAGGTCTGGATACCGATGCTGAAACGGTTTACGCCCATAGCCTGTAGCGCGGCGGCCTTCTTTACCCCCAGGTTATGCTGAGTCGATTCCACCGTGATCTCGCAGTCGTCCGCCAGGGGAATGTGCCGGTGAAGGGCCTCCAGTATGCGGGACAGCTGATCCGCATTGAGT
>JAIRSS010000269.1 GCA_031255315.1 Spirochaetaceae bacterium | reverse complement strand
CCCCCGTACCAGCCGTCCGTCTCTCCATGCCGATTCCAGGGTACGAAGGCTGGTGGTCCCCACGGCGATCACCTTCCGGCCTTCGGAGCGGGCTTTTTCAATTCGGGACGCGGTTTCTTCGGGTATAGTATACGGTTCCTCGTGCATCCGGTGGTCCTCAATATTTTCGGCCCTGACCGGCAGGAAGGTACCCAGCCCCACATGAAGGGTTAGGAAGGCGGTTTCGATCCCCCGTTCCTCAAGACGGGCCAGGAGTTCCCGGGTAAAGTGGAGCCCCGCAGTAGGCGCGGCGGCGGAACCCGGCGCGGCGGCGTAAACCGTCTGGTAACGATCCGCGTCCTCCGGCGTATCCCGCCGCTTGATGTAGGGCGGCAGGGGGATATGGCCGTGGACGTCCAGCCATGCGTCGTCAATCGGGGTGTCAAACCGGAGAAAACGGAATTCGCCGTCGGCGCCGCAGATCTCCCCCTCACGACCGCCGGGAAAGGCATAGCGGCTCCCGGGCCGCCGGCGGCGGGACCGTTGAACCAGGGTCCGCCAGGTATGCGCGTCAAGTTTTTGAAGGAGGAGGAATTCGGCCCGGGCCCCTGAACTTTTCGACTCGCCGAAAAGCCGGGCCTTGCGGACTCTGGAATCGTTGAAGACCAAAAGAGCGCCCCTGTCCAGAATCTCCGGGAGCTCGGCGGCCATGCGGTGGCTCCGCGTCCGGGAAGCGCGGTCCAGGACCATAAGCCGGCTCCGCCCCCGTTCAGCCGGGGGCGTCTGAGCTATCAGCGCTTCCGGGAGCTCAAAAGAGAAATCCTGGGTTTTCATGGTCCTTCCGGGGGAGTTTAAGGTGTTCGTAGGCCAGGGCGGTTACCATCCGGCCCCGGGGAGTGCGCTGCAAGAGGCCCGACTGGATAAGGTAGGGTTCATAGTAGTCTTCAAGGGTATCCGCCGCTTCCCCAACGGAGATAGCCAGAGTTTCCGCCCCCACCGGCCCGCCGTTGTACCGTTCGATGATGATCTTAAGAATATCCCGGTCATGGCGTTCGAGCCCCAGAGAATCAATTTCCAGGCGGGCAAGCCCTTCCTCCACGACGGAGCGGGTAATGTCAGCCGTTCCGCCTGCAGCCGTCCCGCCGGCAACGGCTTCCCGGACCTGGGCGAAGTCCCTCATACGGCGGAGAAGGCGGTTCGCCACCCGGGGGGTGCCCCTGGACGAGGCGGCTAGGAGGGAAGCGGCGTCATCGTCAATGGAGACCCGGAGGATCCCCGCGGAACGGCGGACTATGGCTTCCACATCCGCAAGCTCGTAAAAAGAGAACCGGCAGGTGATGCCGAAACGGCTGATGAGGGGGCTTGAAACGTTCCCCGCCTTAGTGGTGGCTCCTACCAGGGTAAACGGGGGTATGGGAAGCCTGATGGTCCGGGCGCTGGGCCCCTGCCCGATGATCCAGTCCAGTTCGTAATCCTCCATAGCAATGTAGAGCATTTCCTCTATAGCAGGTTTGAGCCGGTGTATCTCGTCGATGAAAAATACGGTCTTTTCGCTTATCATGGTGAGTATCCCCGCCAGGTCCTTGGGCTTGTCCAGGGCCGGCGCGGAAGTTACCTTGAACTCCGCACCTAATTCATGGGCCACCACCTGGGCCAGGGTGGTCTTCCCCAAGCCCGGCGGTCCTATAAGGAACAGGTGGTCCAGGCTTTCGTTCCGTTTTCTGGCGGCGGCGATAAAAACGGCGAGGTTCTCCTTCATGGAAGCCTGGCCTACAAATTCAGCCAGGTTTTGGGGGCGCAGGGACAAGTCCCGGTCGTCGTCTTCGGAGTACCGTTCAGGATGGGTTATGCCCGGCTTATCGGCGGTAATACCGGCGGGTTTACCCGCGCCGCCCGGCGTTTCGGATTGGAGCGTCCGGGCCGGATGTACGGACGGCGCTTTGGGTTTACTTTTTCCCATATTCCCAAACTATACCCGCCGGCGCCCGGCGTTGCAAGAAGCGGATACTTCTAGTATTCTACGGGGTATGAATAACTTTTTGATTAATTTTTGGAACAGCTATTCCGGGGAAATTCTTGAATTTATTCGGGATATAGTTACGGCGATTATCATTATCCTGGCGGGCCGTATACTAAGCCGGACGGGCAGGCGGCTGGTAACCCGGGCTTCCTTAAATAACCTTAAAATCGACGATACGGTCACGCTCATTTTGCAGCACACTATTCGTTACGGAATATTCATCATCTGCCTTATCATGATCCTCAACACCTTCGGCGTTAATACCGCGAGCCTCCTGGCTGTCCTGGGCGCGGCGGGCGTTGCTGTGGGCTTGGCTTTGAAGGACACCCTAAGCAATATCGCCGCCGGCATCATCCTGCTCGTTCTGCGCACCTACCGCCGGAATGACTACATTGAATTCGGGGCCTACAGCGGCTCAGTGACGGGCATTAACCTTTTCACAACCATCCTGGAAACTCCCGACGGCGTTTATATTTCCGCTCCTAATTCAAGCATCTGGGGAACGCCGCTTAAAAATTATACCCGCAACGGACGCCGCCGCATGGACGTTCCGGTCTCCATCTCCTATTCCGATTCCATCGAGACCGCCTTCCGGGTTATGCAGGAAATTATTGCCGCCGAAAGCCGGTTCCTCAAAACCCCGGAACCCCAGATTATAGTGCAAGCCTACGGAGAGAACGGCATAACCATAGCTCTTCGGGCGTGGGCGTCTGTTGAGGCGTACTGGACGATTTACTGGTCGGTGATGCGCAGCCTTAAAGAGAACATCGAAGCGGCCGGCCTGACCATCCCCTTCCCGTTGCGGGATATACATCTGTTCATAGAAAAAGACGGGGAACCCGCCAACTAAGGAGGCCCGTCCGCTGTTTTTCCGGCGGGCGGGGAACGAGGCCCCGGTAAAACGTTAAAGGCCGCTCAAATACATGATGGCCTGCTTGAACAGGGCTTTCTCCTTTTCCGCCGCGCTTAATCCCGGGGGCAGGGCGGTTTCCGCCTTTGTAAGAGCGTCCGTTGCGGCCCTGCGGTCGTATCCCATACCCGCCAGAGCCTCCGCCAATTCCCCATAGGGGCTTGTCTTTTGAGAAGCAGCCGAAATAGGGGTCAATTTTCCCCGGAGGGCCAGGATCATCTTCTGGGCGGTCTTTTTCCCCAGTCCGGGCACCGCTTCAAGGCGGCCCAGGTCTTCCGTTTCCAGCGCCCGCTCCAGGTCTTCCTGACTGATGCCCCCCAGAATTTTAAGGGCGCCCTTGGGGCCTATGCCTTCAACTTTGAGAAGTTCCAAAAACGTGGCCCGCCGTGCGGCGTCGGCGAAACCGTAGAGCTTCATCTGATCTTCCCGGTGATAAAGCCACACAAAAACCCGTCCTTCTCCCCCTTCCGGCGGCAGGAGGTCTCTGTCTGCAGCGGGCACGGCGATGTCCCATTCCACTCCTCCAGTATCGATATGCAGGCCGTCGCCGGTCTTTTCGGTGATGATTCCCCGTATACTGTTAAACATACCCGAATGATACCCGGCGGACCGGCGAGTTTCAAGAATAGAATCCCCGTTTGGAACAGCTTCAATTAGCGGCGGTTTTCCATCATGCGTTCCGGATCGCCGGCGCGGCGGCGCCGTGAGCATTCCCCATTCAATGCCTCATTACTGTAAAATTTCTGACTGCGATACTTTCTTTGTTCCAGGAAATGTGGTATAAAAACAGTATGATACGAATAGCTGATATGGGAGCCTATATTTTTAACGGCCGGGAAATCCTGGAGGATACCCCGGAGAACGCCGGGATTTTGCAAAAGCGTCTGCCGCCGGATAAAGACGCGCCCAGGCGCGGGACTATTGCGTACGGAATCATCGCCGCTCACAATGAGTCAGGGGACGAAACGAAGCTGCGCCTCAAGTTTGACGCCCTAACCTCTCACGACATCACCTTTGTCAACATTATACAAACCGCACGGGTGAGCGGCCTTGAGACGTTTCCCCTTCCTTATATATTGACGAACTGCCACAATTCCCTGTGCGCCGTAGGGGGGACCATCAACGAAGACGACCACGCCTTTGGATTTTCGGCGGCCAGAAAATACGGCGGGATTTACGTGCCGCCCCACCTTGGGGTGATCCATTCGTATATCCGGGAAACCCAGGCGGGCTGCGGCAAGATGATTCTGGGGAGCGACAGCCATACCCGCTACGGCGCGCTGGGCGCTATGGGCGTAGGAGAGGGCGGCGGCGAACTCGTGAAGCAGCTCTTGAACCAGACCTATGACATCGCGTATCCCCCGGTGGTAGGAGTATATCTTACCGGGAAGCCCCGGCCCGGAGTAGGTCCTCAGGACGCGGCCCTGGCGATTATCGGCGCGTTATTCCGGGGGGGGATCGTGAAGAACGCGGTCCTGGAGTTCCTGGGGGACGGAGTTTCCGGGCTTTCGGCTGACTTCCGCTGCGGTATAGACGTAATGACTACCGAGACTGCCTGCTGGTCCTCTATCTGGGAAACCGACGAGACGATACGGGATTATCTTCGCGTTCATAAACGGGAAGGCGATTACCGGAAGCTAAGCCCCGGTCCGGTCGCCTATTACGACCGTTTAATCCGGGTGGATCTTTCCGCCGTCAAGCCCATGATCGCGCTGCCCTTTCATCCCAGCAATGTCTGGGAGATCGACGCCCTTCTGGAGAATCCCGGCGACATCTTTCGCACGGTCGAAAAAGACGCCGCCGCCCTCATTGAAAATCCCGGCATACGGTTTACCCTTACCAATAAGATCGATGAATCAGGCCGGATACGGGTAGACCAGGGAATCATCGCGGGCTGCGCGGGCGGGACATACGAGAATATCATGGCCGCCGCCGCCATTCTGGGAGGAAAAGGCGCGGGCGGGGATTTCTTCTCCCTCTCGGTATACCCCGGAAGCCAGCCCTTGCTCCTGGACCTTACCCGTAACGGCTGTATCAGCCGCCTTATCGCATCAGGGGCGGTGATTCGTACCGCCTTCTGCGGCCCCTGTTTCGGCGCCGGGGACGTACCCGCCAACAACGGCCTTTCTATCCGCCACGCCACCCGGAACTTCCCCAACCGGGAGGGTTCCCGGCCTATCAACGGACAGATCGCTTCGGTCGCCCTTATGGACAGCCGGAGCATAGCCGCCACCGCCCGGAACGGCGGCTTTCTTACCTCAGCTGAATCTTTTCCGGAAGACGCCGGCATTCCCCCCTATCAGTACGACGACGCCCCATACCGGAACCGGGTGTACAACGGCATAGGTTCACCCCGGCCTGATGAACCGCTCCGCCTCGGTCCCAACATCACCGATTGGCCCACGATGGAAGACCTGGGGGATCATTTGCTCGTTAAGATCGTTTCTTTTATCACCGATCCGGTTACCACCACCGATGAAATCATTCCCTCCGGGGAAACCTCGTCGTACCGGTCTAATCCGGTGGGCCTTGCGGAATTCACCCTGTCCCGAAAGGACCCCGCCTATGTTGGCCGGGCCAAAACAGTACGCCGGCTCGAACTTGCCCGGCAGGAAGCGGTCAGAAACGGCGCGGATCTGCCGGATATCGCCGATCTCATGGCGGAAATCCGGCGCCTCCCTGAAGGAAAGGGGCTTGAGCTGGAGGCCCTCCGCATCGGGTCCGCCATTTACGCGGTAAAACCCGGAGACGGCAGCGCCCGCGAACAAGCCGCAAGTTGCCAGCGGGTTTTGGGGGGTGCGGTAAATTTCGCCCGGGAGTACGCCACGAAACGGTACCGCAGCAACCTTATCAACTGGGGCGTCCTTCCCTTTACGGTGGCGGGGGAACCTCCGTTCAAAAACGGGGACTATGTTTTTATTCCCCAAATAGCCGCCGCCGTGCGGGGAGAAGGAGGGAATCTGACGGCGTATGTTGTCGGAAAGGACGGAGCGTCCGCTTTTACCCTGGAGACTCCGGAACTTACCCCCTCAGAGAAAGAAATTGTACTGGCGGGGAGTCTGATTAATTATAATCGAAAAACAAAGGCTGTCGGGCAAGAAGCGTCCGGCGGCTAATTCGGAGGTTCCAGCATACGCTTGAACGCCGAATTCGGCTTTTTGAGTTCCCGTGAGCCGCGGGTGATTTTGCAAAGAGAAAGCCCCAGGGTTTCTGAAATTTCCCGCTGGGGCACTTTTTTGTCCAGGGCTTTAACCAGCGCCCAACGGGCGGCTATGTCCGTAATCTCGGCAGGGGTCAAAAGGCAGCGTAAAAAGTCCTCAATAAGCCTCCCGTCCGTGGTTTCCGCCAAACGCTGGACCAGTTCCTCTAGGTTTTCCGTTACGACAGGATCGTCAATTTTCATAGGGTAAATATACTACAATTAGGGCGTAAAACAACATACCGCGGCAAAGAGCGTCGAACTGAAGGAGGGAACAGCCAAACGGCGTAAGGAGGCGGGAGAAAACCGGCCTGCCGGCTGGAATCACCGCCTCCTTTCAGGAAATTCCCGAATCCCCGAGGAGCATCACTCCCTATTCTTTCGCCCGCTTCTTGATCATCTGGAGGGCGATGGCAAGGAGCAGGATGACGCCTTTGACGGTGTTGTTCATGGTGGTGCTTAACTCAAAGGCGTCTATGATCCGGCTGACCATAGTAAACGACATGGTACCGAAAATTATTCCCGCCGTATGCCCCTTGCCCCCTGACATGCTTATGCCTCCCAGCACAATCCCCGCGATGGCGAACATCTCGAAGGTCTGGCCGGTGGTTGCCGGCGAAACGCTGCGGTTCATGGCGGCGTTCACAAAGGCGGAAAAGCCCACAAGCACTCCGCAGATTACAAACAGGCTTACCTTTAGCCATTCGGTGTTGATGCCCGCAAGCCGCGCCGCCCTGGCGTTGCTTCCCAGCGCGTATATCTTCTTCCCGTATTTGGTCGAAGTACACAGGTAGATAATCGCGCAGGCGACCAGGAGGAACATGATGCCTACAATGGGGACGGTAAGAAAAGAAGAATTGCCGAATCCGTAATGCAGCGTTCTGAAAGAATCTTTGGATGAATCCAGTTCGTAAAGTTTGGAATCGCTTATGTACAGGGCCAGAGAACGGAAGATGAGCATGGTGGCAAGCGTAACGATAAAGGGCGGCATTTTCGCCAGGCCCACTAAAAGACCGTTGAAGAAACCGGCCGCCATCCCCATGCCCAGCGCCGCAAGCAGGGCGGCAAGCGAATTGCCGTCCGTCGCGTTGTACACCATAACGGTCAGACCGGATATAAGCACCATACCGGAACCCACGGAAAGATCGATGTCTCCCACAAGGATAACCAGGGCCATGCCGAATCCTATGATGCCGATAACCGCGCTTTGGCGCAGTACAAGCATGACGCTTGACCAGGTAAGGTTCTTGCTTACCACGACGAAGGTGATAAATATCGCGATAAAAATCGCCGCATAACTGTAACGTTCCCATAGCGCGAGAATATTGTCCGCTGTTTTGGTACGTTTCACCCCACTAGAAACATCGCTCATATTTCCACTCCCTGTTTTGTTTCCGGCGTTCCCGCCTCCGCGGCGCCGCCCAACACCGCGCCGGTGGCGTGCAGCATTACGGTTGTTTCGTTAATGTCGTTTCTGTCAAGGATGGCGTGAATTCTGCCGTGGTAGAAAACCACGCATTGATCCGCAACCTTCTCGATTTCGGGGATTTCAAGAGTGTTAACCAGGATGGTTTTGCCCTGTTCGGAAAGCTGAAGGATCAGCTTGTAAACCTCGCTTTTGGCGCCCACGTCTATACCCTGGGTTGGATTGTCCAGCAGGAAAATTTCGGCGTTTGTGTTGAGGAGCCGGGCCAGAATAACCTTCTGCTGGTTGCCTCCCGACAGACTGGTAATCGGGTCTTTGCAGGTATTCGCCTTTATATTAAGAAGTTGTTTGTACCCGTTGTATTTGGCGGCTTCCTTTTTATTAAAAATATGGAACCGAAAGGCCGAAAGCGTATGCTCTGAAATATACTCGTTTTCCAGAAGCTGCATAAAGGGCAGTATGGAATTTTCCTTCCGGTTGCTCGGCACCATGCCGATGCGGGCGGTTTTCATAGCGGTATGGATGCCGTAGGCTCGGATGTTGATGTTCGACGTTTTTTTCCCGGCAACGGTGAATCTCCCGGAATAGAAGGGGGCGGCCCCGAACATGGCCTGCATCAGGTTGCTTGCCCCGGAACCCGCAAGGCCCGTAAGGGCGATAATTTCCCCTTTCCTGACTTTAAGGGAAATGCCGCGGAATCCCTCGCCGGAACAGTTTTCCAGTTCAAGGACCACGTTTCCGGGGTTTCGTTTTTCGTATGTTTCCCCATCCGAAACCTCGCGCCCCACCATAAAAGCGGTGAGTTCTTTGGGGTTGGTATCGGCGATCCTGCCGGATCTGATAAAACGCCCGTTCCGTAAAACCGTATACCCGTCGGCGAGGGCAAAAATTTCGGGCATTTTATGTGAAATAAAAATAAAGCTCATTCCTTTTTCTTTTAAACGCCTAATTATGGAAAAAAGATGTTCAATCTCCGATGTGTTAAGCGCGGTGGTCGGCTCGTCAAGGATGATCAGCTTCGCGTCAGCGTCAAGGGCTTTGGCGATTTCCAGAAGCTGTTTCTGGCTGGTTTCAAGATTCGTTACCAGCGCCCTGGGGTTAATACTGACCCCCAGGCTGGCGAACAATTCCGACGCCCGGGCGATCATCGCCTTTTTATTCAGCGTCCGTGTCTTGTACAGAATCTCCTTGCCGAGGAACAGATTCTCAAAAACAAGCAGCTCGTTAAAAAGATTAAGTTCCTGGTGAACAAAAGCCACCCCCGCTTTTTCAGATTCCAAAACCGAAGGGTTTTCCAGCGTAACGCCGTTTACCGTAACCTCGCCGGAATCTTTTGTGTAGACTCCGCCAAGGATATTCATCAGCGTGGACTTCCCCGCCCCGTTTTCCCCGAGGAGGGCGTGGACTTCCCCCGCCGCGACTTCAAAGTTCACGTTTTCAAGGACCGTTACGCCGAAAAATGTCTTGGAAATATTCTTCATTGAAAGTATCGTCATTGGCACTTCTCTATACAAAAGATATTGAGGTTGAGGCTGTTCCAAAACTAATTGACTGTGCGCTAAGGTTCCCGGCATAGCCGGGGACGCGGTTTTGGATCAGCCTCGGTTGTTCAAAAATTAACCACGAAGGCGTGGAAAAACATCCCTGACTTCGTGGTTTTTGCGGCGGGGATGCCATGCGCCCCCGCCGCGCCTGTTCTGTAAAATAATCGCTTTTACCGGCAGGCGTCGCTCCGAAAGCCCGCCGGCAAAGCCCCCCGGCTCTTAGTCAAACCCGCGCCAGCTCGGGTTGTTCTTGTTAGCCGCCCAGCTTGCGGTATCCACCAGGTGGGGCGGTTCATGGAAACGCTTTGCCGGCCTGTCCGTAAAATACGGGGAAAGATCCTTGCCGTTCAGCGCCTCGTCCATAAGCTGGATGGCGTCGACAAAGAAGCCGGGACGGCAGGTGGGGCTCATGATGGCCACCCCGTCGGGCTGGTAGAGCTGGTTGCCGGCGTCCGCCTTGGTCCTGCCCATCACGTCGTAAAGCGCGATAAGGCCGCCGCAGCCGGTAATAACCTTGACGGTGGATTCAAAGACCTCGTTTTCAGCGGCCTTAGCCGGGGTCTGGAGCAATTCCAGAATGCCCATTACGAATTCATCGTCCATAGTCCACAGCCACTTCGCCATGGTCTGGGGAGTCTTGCCCGCGATATAGGACTCAAAGTAGGTTTTGGCGTTATCCCGCGACCAGTTGGCGACCTGGGAAGAGGTGACAGCGCTCTGGATCTGGGCTTCAGTCCACTTCTTGTCCGCAGGGATAGTGTGGGCCTGTCCCTGATCATCGTTGAACGGCCGGGTCCCCAGGAGGAATTCACGGAAACCGGTAGCCCGCTCGACGCTTACCGCCGAGTTGTCCCCGGGGAGTTCCCAGATGGCCTCTCCAGGGGTAAGGCCCTTCTGCACCATATAATAGGCCGCCCCCGCGCCAATCGCGTAGTTGTCGGCGCTCATGGCGATAAGCATCTTCTGCCTGATAAGAGGGCTGGTCCCGTCCAGAAGCCGGTCGAACAGAATGAGCGGAATATCCGCGTTGGCAATCTGCTCCACCGCAGCCTGCACCATGTTGTCGGACGCCTGGATGACCACCCCGGCGGGCTTTCTGCTTTCCGCCATCACGGCCTCGATCTGCTTGATCTGGTCATCCGGGCTGCCGGCGGCGCGGAATACATACCGGTATTTCCCGCCGGCCGCGTTCAACTGGGCAATTTTTTCCTCGGCGAAACGCGCCGCAGAACCTGTCCAGCCGTGATCCGGGGTAGGCCCGAACACGTACACGGTGTCTCCGGTCTGTTTGCCGCCGCTGGCAAAGCCATTACCCGCGATAATGCCGAGCATCAAAACAATGCCGAGCAAAACCAAAAGCGTTTTCTTTTGCATCTTCTTCTCCTTACACTTGCACTAATATTTCATAGGCCCCGCCGTCCGTTGTACAGACGGCAAATCCTGCCTCAATCAGAATCGCGGCTGGAATTAATCGATCTAACCATTTAGAATGCTTCATTTCTAACCGCCCAACCACAGATGTTGAATCTACCGTTCAATACAGCCGGATCATTTGAAACAGCCAATTTTTAAATGAACGGGAAATCATCGGACCCCGCTGGAAATTAACAATTTTTCAGGAGGTCCCAGGAGCCTGTTGCACCTGTGGATTTTTTTGCATATTCATGCAAAAATCCCGATTAACAGGGCTCCTTTTGGAGTTTGCACGGTATAAATATTCATTTCATGAATATTTATATATTTTTAAGCGCGAAGCGCAGCAAACTCCTAGACTGCATCATAGGCTTCCTCCTTGAAAAAGAAATTGAGCATCACATAACAGCGGCGTAGTAAAGCAGACATTCGAACGCCATTTATCACGACCACGGGTCCCCCGCATTACAATACAAGCTGCATAAAGTACAAATAAAACCATACGGATTTTCATCTTCTTTTCTGAAAATTCTTAGACAGTATAGACATAATCTTTTAAATTTGTCAATGAATAGGCGAATTTTTCATAAATACTTGCAAATTTTTGTAAAATTTCATAATTCCAGTGAAAATTTTCATATTTTTTTCATACACCTCTTCCCGGAAGAGCCGGGATAGGGTATACTGATTGGAGACGCCTGTATGAACAAAAAAGAGACAACGTACCAGCGTATCGCTGAAGAAACAGGGATTTCCATTTCGACCATCTCGCGTGTTTTTACCGGGGCTTCGAACGTGCGGGCGGATACCCGGCGCAGGGTTCTTGAGGCGCTCAAAAACTACGGTTACGACACCGCATTTATTGAAAAGCGCCGGAAGAACCAAGGAAACATCTTGGTTCTTCTGAATGTGCCTTCAACGGGGAATCCCTTCTATACCCAGATTATTCATGGGGCGAAAGCCGCCGCGACGCACCGGGGGTGCCACCTCCTGATTAACGAGGACCATATCAACGAAAACACCATTGATAATTTCCTGCGCCTGCTCCGGAAGGTCCCGGTGTCCGGCCTTATTACGACCAACCACATGGATCCGGTGTATCTGAAAAAGATCAGCGAAACGGTCCCCCTGGTGCAATGCTGCGAGTACGACGCCGGCTTTGATTTGCCCTACGTGTCAATTGATGATGTGGCGGCCACAAAAACCGCGATAGGATACCTTTTCTCGATAGGGAGGAAAAATATAGCCTTCATTAACGGGCCGATTCGCTACAAATACGCCAGGCACCGGCTTCAGGGCTACCTTGAAGCGCTTCAGGACGCGGGTATTCCCGCTGACCCCAAGATGAGAATCCAGCTTTCTGAAATCAACTATAACTTCGCGGCTTCGGCGGTCAGCACGCTTTTTGACTCCGGCAAACGACCGAACGCGTTTCTCTGCGCTTCCGACGTCCTGGCCGCAGCCGCTATAAAGGTGGGGATGCGGAAAGGATTTTCAATACCCGGCGACATTGCGGTGGTGGGTTTTGATAATGTGGACATTTCCATTATGACGAACCCCACGATTACTACCATAAGCCAGCCGCAGTACCAGCTTGGCTTTTCAAGCTGCGAACTTTTGATCGAGTATATTTCCAACCCGCAAATTCCCCTGCACAACATAATACTGGAAACCGAGCTTCTGGTACGGGAATCGACCACGATAAGACAGGGATAGGGGGCGTGCAGCGGTTTCCTGAAACGCCGGGGGGCTAAAAAAAACAGTCAAGGCCCTGACCGGTGAAAACCCGCCGGTATTCCTCAAGGTCTTCCCGGTGAAGCTGGGGAACGCCCCGCATGGGGTACGGCAGCCCCAGCATTTCGTACTTTTTCTCGCCGAATTGATGAAAGGGCAGCAACTGGGCCCGTTTTAACCCCAGTGAGTCAAGAAGCCGGGAAAACCCCCGGGCGTCCTCCAGGGAATCGTTGAAGCCGGGTATGACGGGGATCCGGGGAAGCACGGGTTTTCCCGCGGCAAGGGCGGCTGTGAGGTTGGCAAGGATGGGATCGTTATACACGCCGGTCCCTTGAAAATGGCGTTCCCTGTCGTGATGCTTTAGGTCAAAGAGCAGCAGATCCGCCGCTTCCGCCAATCGCCGGAAAACAGCGGGCGGGGCGCAGCCGCTGGTTTCAAGGGCGGTGTGTATTCCCTCGCGCCTGAGGGCTTCCAGCAGCCTGCGGGCGGGCCGCGCCTGGGCCAGCGCCTCGCCGCCCGACAGGGTTACGCCGCCCCCGGATTCTTCGTAAAAGGGCCGGTCCTGTACACATACATGCAGGATCTCCTCCAGGGAGCGGCTCTGGCCGTTTATAGACAAGGCCCCCCGCGGGCATTCCCGGACGCAGGCCCCGCAGACAGCACAGGCTTCCCTGTTTATGGAAAGGTCTTCCCCAACCGCGCGAACCGGGCAGGCCGCGGCGCAGCGCAGGCAGCGGGCGCATTTCGCGGCGTCCCGTAAAACGGAACCGGCGGCTTCCCTGGTTTCGGGGTTTGAACACCAGAGGCAGGAGAGGGGGCAGCCCGTGAAAAACACTACCGTCCGTATACCCGGGCCGTCGTGGAGGCTGAATTTCTGGATGTTGGAAAGAAACGCCGTATTGTTCCGCTTCATGCCCGTTCCACCGGTACGAACCCGCCGCCGGGGGGTGTTGGAATGTACATACTGAGATGGTACGCTCCGCCCGGAAGATTGTAAAGCATTCTGTACCGGGCTTGTTTCAAAGGAGGAGGCTTCCCGGCTGACCGGGAGAGCTTATCAATGAAATAAGAATATGAGAGAATACGGCCTGGGGTGAATACTAACCGGAGGAGGCTGAACTATGGAGCAGTATACGATAGGGATTGATGTGGGCGGGACCAAGACGGCGTACGGGCTGCTGGACGGGGGGAAGAATATTATCGCCCGTCTGAGCCATCCCTCGGACGCGTCCTGTTCCCCGGAAGTTTTTTTTGACCGCATTGCCGGTAATATCCGGGAACTCATGGCGGCCCGGCGTATACAAAAGGAGAATCTCCGGGGCGTCGGGGTGGGGGCGCCTTCTTTTATCCTGTTTGAGGAGGGGCGTATCGTTAAGACTTCCAACCTGACGAATCTCCGGGATTTCCCGGCCCGGGCCTACCTGATGGAAAAGCTGGGCGGCGTCCGGGTGGTTCTGGACAACGACGCCCGGGCCGCGGCCCTCGCGGAACACCGGCTGGGGGCGGGGCGGGGCTTTGACAATCTGCTCTACTGCCCGGTAAGCACGGGGATTTCGTCGGCCATTATCATCGACGGCAGGATATTCCGGGGCCGTTACGGATGGTCGGGCGAGAGCGGCCACATGATAATGACGCCGGACGACGGCGTGGAGTGCGGCTGCGGGAACCGGGGCTGCATCATGTCCTGGTGCTCCGGATCGATGATAGCGAAGCACGTGCAAAACTGGATCGACGGGGGGGAAAAATCCCGGATCCCTGAATTTGCCGGAGGCGGGGAGATTAGTTGCATCCACATTGAGCGGGCCTACAACGTGGGGGACGCCCTGGCCCGCCGGGCCGTCGCTCAGATGATCAAGTACCTGGGCGTCTGGACCTACAATCTCTATGTAACGCTCAACATACATTGTTTTATCTTCGGCGGCGGCCTTTTGAAGATGTGGAGGAACCTTAAGGACGAAGGGAAGGGCGGCAATCTGCTCGAAAGCATGAAAGCGGTATTTGACGGGTATAACCGGAACGCTCTGCCGGTTTATTTTAAGGAAGCGGAGTTGGGCGAAGATTTCGGCGTCATCGGCGCTTCGGAATTACTGTTTTAGGAGAACCACCATGGAAAGCGGCTTTGGAATACTGACACCGCGGATGCATCAATTCCGCCTGAAGCTCTTAAACGTGAAGCCCCGGGTTTGCGTCGAGCGGGCGGTAATCACCACCGATACGTACCGGGAAAATCTGGACCAGCCCCTGGCCCTAAAGCGGGCGCTGATGTACAAAAACGTCCTGGAAAAGATGAGCGTCTTTATCGAGGAGGAAACCCTAATCGCGGGGAACCACGCGTCACGCAACCGGGCGGCCCCGGTCTTCCCCGAATACGCGATGGACTGGGTTGTCGCGGAACTCGATGAATTTGAAAAGCGGGACGGTGACCGTTTCTCCATTACCGAAGAAAACAAGCGGGTATTACGGGAAATCGCCCCGTTCTGGCGGCGCAACACGGTCAAGGACCGGGGCCTGGCCGCCATGCCCGCCCAGGCGAAGGTCTTCTACGACCTTGGGATAATCAAGGCCGAGGGAAACATCACCTCCGGGGACGCGCACCTGGCGGTTGATTACAACCGTATGCTGCGGGAAGGGCTTCTGGAGTACAAGCGGCGGGTGGAGAAAAAACTGGCCGCCCTGGACCTGACGGACTACCGGAATCTGGCAAAATCCTACTTTTACCGGGCGGTTTCCCTGGTGGTGGACGCGACAGCCGCCTTCGCGCAACGCTACGCCCGCCTCGCCCGGGAAATGGCGGAAACGGAAGCGGACGAAAAGCGGCGGGCGGAACTTCTTGCGATGGGGAGGATTCTGGATAAGGTTCCCGCGGGGCCCGCCGAATCTTTCCGGGAGGCGGTGCAGTCCCTGTGGCTTGTGCACCTGTGCCTTCAGATAGAAAGCAACGGCCACTCCCTTTCCTACGGGCGCGTGGACCAGTACCTTTACCCCTACTACGAGAAGGATGTACAGGCGGGGAACATCGACGCCAAAAGCGCCTGCGAGCTTTTGACCAACCTGTGGCTTAAAACATTTACCATTAATAAGATCCGGAGTTGGAGCCATACCCGCTTTTCCGCCGGGAGCCCGCTCTACCAGAACGTTACCATTGGCGGGCAGACCGTTGCCGGGGAAGACGCGGTAAACCCGCTTTCGTTCCTTATCCTGCGGAGCGTCGCCCAAACGCGGCTTCCCCAGCCGAATCTGACGGTGCGCTGCCACAGGCGGCTTAATGAGGATTTTATGAGGGAATGTATCGAGGTGGTGCGCCTGGGGTTCGGAATGCCGGCCTTTAACAACGATGAGGTTATCATCCCCTCGTTTATCGCGAAGGGGGTGAAAAAAGAGGACGCTTACAATTACAGCGCCATCGGCTGCGTGGAAGTGGCCGTTCCCGGTAAATGGGGCTACCGCTGCACGGGCATGAGTTTCCTCAACTTTCCCAAGTCCCTGCTTATCGCCCTGAACGACGGCGTGGACCTTGAATCGGGAACCAGGGTCTGCGAAGGGGCGGGGCACTTTACGGCCATGCGGTCCTTTGACGAGGTGATGGGGGCCTGGGACAAGATTATCCGTGAATTTACCCGGCAGTGCGTCATTATTGATTCGGTCTGCGACACGGTGCTGGAACGCGATACAGCGGATATTCTGTGTTCGGCCTTGTGCGACGACTGCATTGAGCGGGGCCGCAACCTGAAGGAGGGCGGCGCGGTCTACGACTTTATCAGCGATCTCCAGGTGGGAATCGCCAACCTCGCCGATTCCCTTGGGGCGGTAAAAAAGTGCGTGTTCGAGGATAAGTCGGTAACGGCGGAAGAACTGTGGAACGCCCTGGAGCGGAATTTCGAGGGGGCCGAAAACGAGCGCATACGGGAACTTTTAATCGCGGCCCCGAAATACGGCAACGACGACGATTACGTTGACTTCCTTGTCCGCGCCGCCTACGACGTCTACATTGACGAGATGAAGAAATACCGCAACACCCGTTACGGACGGGGGCCCATAGGCGGCGTGTATTACGCGGGCACCTCTTCCATTTCGGCGAACGTGCCCCAGGGCGCGGGCACCACAGCGACCCCTGACGGGCGCAAGGCCGGCGAGCCCCTGGCGGAGGGCTGTTCCCCCTCACACGGGATGGACAAAAACGGGCCGACGGCGGTGTTCAAATCCGTGTCCAAGCTGCCCATCCCGGAAATTACCGGCGGCGTTCTTTTGAACCAGAAGCTCACCCCCGCCATGCTCGAATCCGGGGAAAACCGGGCCAAGCTGGCGTCCTTACTCCGCGCCTTCTTCAACCGCCTCGGCGGCTTCCACGTGCAGTTCAACGTGGTATCCCGGGAAACCCTGCTCGACGCCCAGGTTCACCCAGAAAAGCACCGGGACCTCATCGTCAGGGTGGCCGGGTACAGCGCGTTCTTCAACGTGCTTTCCCGGCAGACCCAGGACGACATAATCAAGCGGACGGAACAGAGCCTGTAAGACCTTTCGTACAATCCGCGCTTTACAGACAAGAAAAGCGGAGTTACCATTGTGGTATCACGGAGCGTATGGTTCGTGCAAATTCTATCAGAACGTATCAGGAGGCGTATTATGAAAAGTATTACCGGTTCCAGCGTTGCTTTTGATCCGAAAGAGGCCGGGAAAGAAGCGGCGGGAAAAGTCAAAGCGGGGCTTGGGGGCGTCAAAATTGCCTTTGCCTATGCCAGCGCAGCCTATGATCTGGCTCAGATGCTCTCAGGGATCCGCGAGGAACTGCCGGGGGTTCCCGTAGTTGGGAACACCTCGTTTACCGGCGTCATTACCCCCGAGGGCTTTATCTCCGGTGAGAAAGGTTTTGTAGGCATATTGGCCCTGGCGGGGGACGATATATGCGTCGGGGCCGCCGGAGTGCCCAAGGGGGGATGCGCCCGGGAAACCGGAAGGCTGGCGGCCCGGGAAGCTATGAAGAACGCGGGAAAAACCTGCCCGCCGGACTATTTCTACATGGCCGCGCCTCCGGGGGAGGAAGAAACCTTCCTCAAGGGCGTAAGCGACGTGATTGGCCGCAAGCCTTTCTTCGGCGGCAGCGCGGCGGACAACGCCATCGCCGGCGAATGGAAGCTCTTTACCAATCAGCAGGTCTTTGCCGACGGCATAACCCTGGCTTTTTTCTATTCCGAAAAACCGGCAACCAATCTCTTTACCGGAGCCTACCGGGAGACCGGCGACGTCGGCGTCATCACCAAAGTCCGGGACAAGCGGGTTCTGGTGGAGATCGACGGCAAGCCGGCCCTGAAGCGCTACGCCGAATGGGCGGGGGTTGACCCTGAAACCCTTAAAGGCGGGGATCTTCTGGTCTATACCATCACGTCCCCCCTGGGAGTCAAGGACCGGCTGGGGGATCTTACCGCCATCCGCCACCCTATGAACGGGAACACTGACTATTCCATGAACATCGGCGCGAACCTGGCGGAAAAGACCGCGGTAATCCGCATGGAGGGAACGGTGGACGAACTCATCTCCGCTGGTTCTGAGACGCTGGAAGCCCTCAAGAAGAAAATGACCGCGCCTCCGGCGGCGTTCCACCTGGTACACTGCGGCGGCAGACGGGCCGGTATCGGAGACCGAATCGAAGAACTGGTCTCCGGGGTGAAGAAGGCGGCGGGGGACGTACCGTTCATCATGGAGTTCACCTTTGGGGAATACGGGTACGAGGACGACGGCAACAATACCACAGGCGGCCTCATGCTCTCGTATACGGGCTTTGCCCAATAGTATCTGAGCGGGGCGGTTTCTGATGTTCTGAAACCGCCTCGAACAGGCAGCGGCGGAACTTTTACAGTCTGTGGTAAAGTTTTTACCGTAGACGTTCAGTGTAACTATCAAGGAGAAAAAATAAAAATGAAAATGATCATTGGCGGAAAAGCGGTAGACGCATCCGACGGGGCGGTTATCGAGGTAACCAATCCGGCAAACGGCGCCGTCATCGACACGGTTCCGGCAGCCGCCGAAGCCGACGTCAAGCTGGCGGTAGAAAAAGCCAAAGAGGGGCAGAAGAAATGGGCCCAGGTTCCGGTCCACGAGAAGGGGGACATACTCCTCAAATTCGTCGCCTTGGTGGAGGAAAACAAGGAAAAGCTGGCAAGAACCCTTTCGGACGAGACCGGCAAACCCATCACCGAGGCGCGGGGGGAAATAGCCAACATTCCCATCGCCTTTAAGGGCTTTGTGGAACGGGCGAAGCACCTCTACGGCGACGTTATCCCCGCGGGCCAGGAGAAAAACCAGGAACACCACGTCCTCTTAACTGTACGGGAACCTATCGGCGTAGTGGCCTGCGTCATCCCCTTCAATTTTCCCTGCGATCTTTTTGATCAGAAAGTCGCGCCGGCATTGCTGGCGGGAAACGCCGCCATCGTAAAACCCTCAACGGACAATCCCCTGACCCTTTGTATGCTGGCGGAACTTCTGGTCAAGGCGGGCGTTACCGACGGGGCCATTGAAATTGTTACCGGCCGGGGTTCCCTGGTGGGAAGCTGGCTCTGCAAAAACCCGGATGTTCACGCCATCACCCTGACCGGCTCAACCGAAGTGGGGATCGAAACCTACAAAAACGCCGCGAACCATCTGGCGCATATCGCCCTGGAACTGGGGGGCAACGACGCCTTTATCGTGTGGAAAGACGCGGACCTGGATCTGGCGGTCGAGGAAGTGATCTGGGGCAGGATGTACAACACCGGCCAGGTATGCTGCGCCTCCAAGCGCTTCCTCATCCACAACAGCCTCAAGGATGCGTTTACGGAAAAAGTGGTGGAGCGGATCAAGAAGATCAAGACCGGCGACCCGGCGGACGACGCCACCCAGATCGGCTGCCTCATCAGCGAAAAAGCGGCCATTGAAGTGGAACGCCAGGTGAACCTCACCGTATCCCAGGGGGGCAAAATCGTCCTGGGGGGTAGGCGGAACGGCGCCTTCTACGAACCTACCGTCATCGCGGGGGTTCCCAAAACCGCTGACGCGGCCAAGGACATGGAAATTTTCGGCCCGGTCGTGCCGGTTATCGGCTTTGAAACCCTGGAAGAGGCCGTTGAGATTGCCAACGCCTCCATCTTCGGGCTTTGCGGCTGTATTTTTACCGCGGACATCAAGACCGCCTGGAAGACAGCGGCCCAACTTGAGTGCGGCGGGGTGATTATCAACGGCGCGAGCTTCTTCCGCAGCTTCGAGATGCCCTTCGGCGGCTACAAGTATTCCGGCATCGGAACCGAAGGGGTCTTGTCCACGTTTGACGAAGTAACCCGGACCAAGACCATCGTGCTGAAAAATATCATTTAGGAGAAACCTCCCCGGCCGTCCGGGGGTGGAAAACAGGATCGCTCAAAGAAAAACATAACCGCAGGGGGAGCGGAGCTACAGGGGGAATAGGGGAACAGCCCCTGATTTGCGGCAAACTCCGCAGCCTCTGCGTTTTTTGTCCAGCGGGCCCCCC
>JAIRSS010000211.1 GCA_031255315.1 Spirochaetaceae bacterium | reverse complement strand
GACCTCATTCCTGCCGTTTAGTCTCCTTGCGGACGCGGGCGGGACCATACTACACTGGGGCCTATGCTTTCCATTATTCTTATCGGGTTGAGCCTTTCCATGGACGCCTTTGCGGTGTCGGTCAGTTCAGGCGTTTCTATTCCGGGGCTCAAGATTTTTCACGCGGTCCGGGCGTCTCTGCTGTTCGGCCTCTTCCAGTTCGCCATGCCCGTGGCCGGATGGTTTCTGGGAAGAACCTTCATCTCCTCTATACAGGCCGTTGACCACTGGATAGCGTTTGCGCTTTTGGCCGTTATCGGAGGAAAGATGCTCTGGGAAGCGGGACGGTCAGCCGGGCGTTCCGTTGATGGAGCGCGGCAGGCGGACGCCGGCCCGGACATCCGCAGCTTCAGGATGCTCCTGACCCTGGCCCTGGCCACCAGCATAGACGCCCTGGCGGTGGGCGTCTCCTTCAGCATCCTGAACCAGGGCGTTTGGGGACCCGCGCTGCTGATCGGGGGCGTTACCTTTGCGGTATGCCTTACGGGGTTTGAATTCGGACGGCGGCTCGGGCATATCTTTAAACGGGGCGCCCACGCGCTGGGAGGATTCATACTTATCGGCATAGGCATAAAAATCCTGATTGAACATCTCCACGGGTCGTAACAGGCGGCTTAGACTAAACGCCAAAAATACATACCAACATGGTCCGCGGATTACGCTGACTTTCGCGGATTATGAACCCCTCTCATACGAAAAATCCGCGGTAAGCTCGTGTAATCTGCGGACCTCATTCCCGCCGGTTTGTCTACAAGCCGCTGGTGTGCGGGGGGCCTTAGACCCGCCAGACAACGAGGCTCTGGGGCCCCAATACGCAGGTTCCCGAATCAAAACCGCCGCTCCCGATAAAGAATAGGCCGGTTCCCGGTTTTGCCGCCCCAAGCCCTTCGATTCTCACTTCTTCGGAAGACGGGTTCAGGCCGATGATACAGGAACCCCGGCGGTATACCACCGGGCGGCTGCCTTTTTGGGCGTACAGAACCTCCAGGTTCGGTTTCGCCCGCAAATCTCCCTCAGCGCGGCGCAGCTTCACCAGGGCTTTTACGGTATTGAGCAGAGAGCCGGGGTCTTTCTCCTGGGCCGCCACGGTTGGAGCGTCCGGGGAAGGATCAACCGGAAGGTAGAGCGTATCCGCCGGGGCCCTGGAAAAGCCGAGATTCCCGCCGCCGCCCCACTGCATAGGAGTCCGGGAACCGGTACGGGTATACCCTCCTTCTTTGGTGGGCAGATCGAGATACCTCATGCCTATTTCATCCCCGTAATACAGGAAGGGAACCCCCGGCATGGTAAAGAGGAATCCATAGAACAGGGCCAGTTCCCGGGGCGCGAGATTCCGGCTTATCCGGGGGGTGTCGTGGTTGCCGGAAATCAGGCTGATGAAGCCCGTGTTTTTGGTGGTTTCATACCAGGGCAGGTACTGCTCAAGGAACGGGGTAATATCGCTCGTACTGTCTTTCTTGAAATAGCTGGAATCTTCTATAAGGCGGCCCTCCGGGTCAAACGAGTAGTTCCGCACCAGGCTCCGGTAGCCGCTTCCGGCATGATCGAGCAGAAAGTCCATGTGGAACCCGCATTTAAGGGCGAGGCTGGGGCGGCTCCATTCCGACACCAGGGCCGCTTCCGGGTATGCGGCGTCGAGCATGGCCCGGATATCCCGCCAGACAGCGGAAGTAGCGCTTTTCTCCGGGTCGTCGTTTTTGACCAGCGAGTCGGCCATGTCCACCCGGAACCCGTCGCAGCCCGCGTCCAGCCAGAACCGGATAATATCCTTTACGGCTTCTCTCGTAGCGGCCGCGTCAGGATGATCCGTGGGAAGCTGCCACGGTTCGCCGGGGTTCAGGAAGCCGTAGTTCAGCGCGGGCTGGCATTTGAAGAAGTTTACGGCGTACATTCCGTTCCGTTCCGCTTCTCCCGCAATAAACCGGAGGGTGGAACCGCCCCCGGAGATCCAACTGTCCGACCAGATATACCGGTTCCGGTACGCCGCCGGTTCAGCCTTTTTGCTTTCCAGGAACCAGGGATGTTCTTCCGAGGTGTGTCCCGGCACCAGGTCCAGCAGGGTCCGGATGTTCCGTTTACGGGCTTCCGCGAAGAGCCGTTTGAGATCGTCATTGGTTCCGTAGCGGGGGGCGGTCTTTTTGTAGTCCCGCACGTCATACCCCGCGTCCTTGAACGGCGAATCAAAGCAGGGGTTGATCCAGATGGCGTTGCAGCCCAGCTCCGCGATATAATCCAGCTTTTGGATTATCCCTTCAAAGTCCCCGATTCCGTCCCCATTGGCGTCTAAAAAAGACTGGGGGTAAATTTCGTAAAAAACCGCGTCTTCCAGCCACTTCGGCATAAAATCCTCCTTCCGCAGGTATGATAGGGCGCGTTGAGAAAACCTGTCAAGCGTCCGCGCCGTTCGGAGCAGGGCCAGCGCATATAAAATAAAGGGAAGAAAGCGGTATACTTGGCATGGTATTTTTTGGAGGGAGCCATGACAGAGGAACAATCACGGCCAGTGATGCCGCTTATGACCTATTTTT
>JAIRSS010000204.1 GCA_031255315.1 Spirochaetaceae bacterium | reverse complement strand
TTTGGAAAGGGTACAAACTTCACCTTGATGTCGGTGACACGGGGTTTCCCCTGACGGCCATCGTAACGGGGGCCAATGTGCATGACAGCCAACCGGCGATACCGATGGAACAATTAACGGAAACGAAAGCGCCTTTCTGTTACAGCCTTATGGACAGCGCGTATCATTCCAAAACCATTGACGAATACATCAGGAACCGTGGAAGGATACCGATAATTGATCCGAATAAACGGAAAGACAATGACCGTCCGCCGCTTGACCGGACAAAACAGGAACGGTACAACATACGGACGACGGTAGAACGGGCAAACTCCCATTTGAAAGACTGCCTTATTCCCCGCGCAATATATGTGAAGGGTTACAAGAAAGTATCGTTTGTATTAATGTCTGCGATAATTTGTCTGGCTTCTCTGAAGTACCTCCAGTTATTCATTTAGGGGTTTTGGAACAGGCTCACCGTTTACCCGGATGCTTTTCCGACAGCCTCAACAGGACTGGATGGTTCATCCGTATAATTCGCGGGTTTTTTTCTTCCCATCGAACTCACGTTATTTAAGAATATGCCGTATTTTTTAAAGCAAGGGGGGACTGCTTCTGGAACAGGCGGTTTGGATCACCGCTGATACTCCGCAATCCAGGCTCAGTTCTTCAGCAGGGTGAACAGAACCGTGCAGACCCCGATGAAACCCACGGAAGCCAGAAGGTATACCCACAGGGGCGGCGCTCCGGCGGCGGCGTCTTTCCTCTTCCCCGCATCCGGTTTCCTCCCGGTTTTGGGCGGGCGGCGGGTTCCCCCGGATCCGGCGGAAAGGCTGTACCCGCAGACCGGGCAGCCGGGAGCGGGCCCCCCGGTAAAAAGCGCTTCCTCCCCGGTAAACCCGCAGGCGGGACAACGGACCGCTTGAAAAAACCGTCCGCACTGGGGGCAGTTTGCCGCCTGGAGGGGGACTTCAGCGCCGCAGCCTTCGCAAAAAAAATGGGGGGATTCCTTAGGCAAGAAGGCGGCGCCGCCGCTTCGAGCGCCCTGCGTCTGGTTTTGCGTTTCTTTATCCTAACCGGCGGCTTTTTTTTCTCCGCCGCTTTCTGTTTTGGTTCCCCCGGCGCTCTCCGGTTTGGCGGCCCCGCCGGAAGCGGCGTCCGGGGCTTTCGCGGCGGATGAAGCCGGGGAAGCCCCGCCGTTCCCGCCGCCCTTCTTGTCGGTTACATAAAAACCTGACCCTTTAAAGATGATTCCGCTTCCGCCGTTTATCCGCCGGCGGACATCCTTTCCGCACTGGGGACAGGTTTTAAGCGGTTCGTCATTCATGCTTTGAAAAGCGTCAAAAGTATGACCGCAGCTTTTACATTCGTATTCATACGTTGGCATACATCGTTCCTTTGTACCACCTGATTTTTCAAACGCTGTTTTCTGTTTTACGTAAGCAGTATACGACTTTCCCCGGGCCGGACGCAAACCAAAGGCCGCGGCCAGGGAAACGCGCTAAAATCGCCCGTACAACACCGGACCTGAAGGATTTAGTTAGAATATATCGAGAACATCGTAAAAAGTAAAGCAATTTCTTCGGCGTCCATATCAGCGGTTCTCAGAATAAGCGAAGAACCATCCTGGACGAGGGGATTGGCGAACAGGAGCGGCGCCAGGGAAAATTCCCCCGCCTCCGCAAACGCCGGGTTGACGATGACTGAGCGGATCAGGGCGATCATAGCGGCAATGGCGCCGGCGTGGCTGGGAGACGGCAGTTCCAGCCGGATCCGCGCAAAAAACCGGTGCGCCGGATTCGCGGCCCTCCCCTCCCCGTCCGGCGGATCCGCCGCCGCGGGATATACCCCAAAAACAGCCAAGCCCGCCGGGATGGAAAGGGGAATCTGCATCCCGAACAAAAGCCGGTCGATCATGGCCGCCGCGTCCGGAACCCAGCCGGCCAGTACCGCCCCTTCCCGAAGCTCCGCAAAACGGGGAGGCGCCATAACGCCGCCGGAACGGGGAAACGGGTCTCCCCCGGAGAGCAGGGCATACCGGGGATCGATGTAGATCGAAAGGTTATCCGTTTCGGAACGCCAGTACCGCCCCCCGGTTGTGGAGCGCGTCTTTTTCCAGGCTGAACTTACCCCCAGGAGAAACCGCAGGCGGGAATTCGGATACCGGCCCTGCGCGGCCAGCAGAAACCCCCTGCCGTCTCCGGGGGGGTACACCGCCGCCGCCGCCGTATCCGTCATGTCCAGGGCCTGGCCCGCCTGGCTCCCCCGCATCCCCCCCAGGGAAATACGGTCCAGAACAGGCCGCGAACCCGGTACGTCCAGGGTGAGGTACACCAGTCCGCCGGGGTCAAGGAAGGCAAGCCCGCCCCCCGCGGCTTCGGCGTCCGCAACGCTCTTGGGGGAGGACGCGCAGGAGGCGAATAGTATGGCGATGGACGCCGCGAGAACACAGAGGTGAACCGGAAAAAACGGTTTCACCATTTTTCGATTGTTACAAGCCATGCCTCATCCCCGGCTTCCACAGCCCGCCCGTCCGCGGCCTGTTCCCAGCGCGTCTCCTCCGCCAGAGTTTCCGCCGCCACATATTCGGCAAAATCCTCCCACGCAGCCTTGAGCCGGTCCGAACCGAAAAGGCGCAGGCGTATACGGTCGGTAACCGCAAGGCCCATTTCCTTTCGCAGGTTCTGCACCCCCCGGACCAGGTCCCGGACATCCCCTTCCCGCGCAAGCTCACCGGTAACTTCCGTATCCAGGCCCACCGTCAGCGTCCCTTCGTTCAATATCCGCAGGCCCGCTTTTTCCGTGCGCCTGACGTCGATCTTCTCCCGGGTAATCTCCACCGCCTTCCCGCCTACGTCAAGCGAGAGGGTCGCCCCTTCCAGGACGCCCTGAATTTCGGTCTGGCTGAGAGTTTCGATACGGGCGGCGGCGGCCTTCATGTCCTTTCCCAATTCCTTGCCCAGGACCCGGAAATTCGCCTTGGCCTGGTATTCCACCAGGTCTTCCTCGTTGTCCCGAAACACCACGTTCTTAACATTGAGTTCCTCCCGGATGATCTCCGTCATCTCCAGGAGTACCGTCTTTTCCTCAGGGTTCCGGGTTACCAGCTCCACCGCGTGCAGGGGCTGGCGGACTTTGATGTTGTACTGGGACCTGAGGGACCGGCCCATGGAAACCGCGTGTTGTACCGCGGTCATCTTGAACTCCAGGGCCGGGTCCCGCCGGGCCTTCCGGGGCGGGGGGAAATCCGCCAGATGCACCGATTCGGGGTCGGCGGGCAGTTTCAGGTTCCGCCAAATCGCGTCGGTAACAAAGGGCATAAACGGCGCGGCGACGGTGATGAGGGTCTTGAGGACGTCATAGAGGGTCCCGTAGGCTTCGATCTTGTCCATGTCGTTTCCAAGACCGCCTTCGGCGCAGCTTTCGCTTCCCGCGGCGCGCCAGAACCGCCGCCGGGAACGGCGAATATACCAGTTATTGAGGAGATCGATGAACTCAACGACGGGGTCCACCGCACGGGAAAGATCGTAGGCGTCCAGGGCGTTCCCCACCCGTTCCACCAGGGTTTCCGCCGCCGAGAGTATCCACTTGTCCAGGGGGTTTGAAGGATTATCCGGCGCTCCGGCGGGGCTTACCGCGTCAATGTTGGCGTAGGTTACAAAAAAACTGTAGGCGTTCCACAACGGGAGGATGATGCTCTTGAGTACTTCCCGTACCCCTTCGTCGCTGTACCGGAGATCATCGGCTTTTACCAGGGCGGAATGAACCAGGAAAAGCCTGAGGGTATCGGCGCCATAGGTATTGATAAGTTCCATAGGGTCCGTATAGTTCCGAAGGCTCTTGCTCATCTTTTTGCTGTCCGAGGCAAGCACGATGCCGCTTACCACGCAGTTCGTGAAGGCGGGCTTCTTGAAAAGCGCCGCCGCCAGAATGGTCAGGGTGTAAAACCAGCCCCGGGTCTGATCCAGCCCCTCATTGATGAAATTCGCCGGAAAATGGCGCTCAAAGTATTCCTGGTTTTCAAAGGGGTAGTGAAGCTGCCCGTAGGGCATGGCCCCGGATTCAAACCAGCAGTCCAGCACCTCCGGTATGCGGGCCATGACCCCTCCGCAGTCTTTACAAGGGATGGTGATTCCGTCCACAAAATGCTTGTGCAGGTCCTCCGGTTCTTCACCGGAAAGCTCTTTGAGTTCCGCCCGGCTCCCGACGCAGACAACCTTCCCGCAGTCCGGGCACCTCCAGATGGGCAGGGGGTTCCCCCAGTACCGGTTGCGGCTGATGGCCCAGTCCCGCGCGCCTTCCAGCCACTTCCCGAACCGTCCGTTCTTGATGTGGCTGGGGACCCAGTAAATCTGCTCGTTGGCATCCAGCATATCCTGTTTGATCGTTTGAACATCCACAAACCAGGAACTTACCCCCCGGTAGATGAGCGGGCTTCCGCATCTCCAGCAGTGGGGGTATGCGTGGAGGATCTGATCCCGCTTGACGAGTTTCCCCTCCGCCTTGAGCCGCTCGATAATCGCCCCGTCCGTGTCTTTCACGAAACGCCCCTGGAAGTCAGGTACTTCGGACGTAAAGCGGCATTCCGCATCAATGGGGCAGACCGTGGGGACCCCCGTCCCCCGCAACGCCCGCTGATCGTCCTCGCCGAAACCCGGCGCGGTATGGACGATGCCGGTCCCGTCTTCGGTGGAAACAAAATCGCCCGGATAGGTCCTAAAGGCGTTCTGCTTCGCCGCGCCCTTGAAATAGGGGAACAGCGGCTCGTATTTCAGACCCAGGAGCTGCGCCCCTGTATAGGTCCTGATGCGCTGATACTCCCCTTCGTTCCGATAGTAGGCGGAAAGCCGGGCCTCCGCCAGGATGTAGTGTTCCTCCCCGTCCCGGACCAGGGCGTACTCTATGTCCGGCCCCAGGGTAAGGGCAAGGTTCGAAGGCAGCGTCCAGGGGGTAGTGGTCCAGGCCAGAAGGTAGGTGTTGGCGGGCAGCGCCGGGGGCGGCGGGCTTCCCGCCGGACTGATTCCAGCCCCGTGGCCCCCGGGTTCGGCAACTTTAAACCGGACGGTAACCGCCGGGTCATGCACATCCTTGAAGCCCCCCAGGTTAAGCTCATGGTTGGAAAGCACGGTGGCGCACCGGGGGCAATAGGGCAGGATGTAGTACCCCTCGTAGATGCGGCCTTTTTCCCAGAGCGACTTGATCACCCACCAGATGGATTCCATATAGCCGGCGTCCATGGTCTTGTAGTCGTTGTCAAAATCGACCCACCGGCCCAGACGGGTAATCGTCTCCCGCCATTCTTTCACGTACCGGAGCACGGAAGCGCGGCAGGCTTCGTTGAAGGCCGCCACCCCGTACCGCTCAATGTCGGTTTTGGAGTTAAGGCCCAGTTCCTTCTCGATCAGCGTCTCCACCGGAAGGCCGTGGCAGTCCCATCCGAACCGGCGTTCAACCCGCTTTCCTTTCATGGTCTGGTACCGGGGGATAATGTCCTTGATGGTGTTGGGGACAAAATGCCCAAAATGCGGCAGCCCTGTCGCAAAGGGGGGGCCGTCATAAAAAACAAAGTCGTTTTCGGGGAACTTGTCGCCCGAACCGCTCCGCCGGGTTATGGATTTTTCAAATATGCTGTTCTTTTTCCAAAACTCAAGAACTTCTTCCTCCAGCTTGGGAAAGCTCGTCTTAGGGTCAACGCTTTGATACACCGTTCTTTCTCCTGTCCGGTCAGTATGCCACAGGGGAGCAAAATTTTCCAGTACGGCGGCCTGGAACGCCGTAATTCCCCCATTCACCCGCCAACGGGCGCGGGCCCCTCCCGGACGGCGGCGGGGTCGTGATTGCCGGATACACGGGGCCGGCGGGGCGGTCGGTATCCCCGCAACAATCGGCGGGAAGCCCGTAACCCGCATTGGCTGGATCGTTTTTATAGGTTACACAGGCCTGAGACCGGAAGTCCGCGCGGAGATTGAGCGGCGGTTCGAGGAAACGGCGCGGCCTCCTGCCGTTCATTATGAGTTTTCGCCTGAGAATTGCTGGAACGCGCCGTTTCTCCGTTGTTAAAACGCCCTGTTTTATACTAGTATACGATGATACTAACACGCCATGACCAGCCCGCGGCGGTGTATACCTACATACGAGCGCGCCCCGGTCATGGCGGACATAAGGAGATTTCTATGCCCCGCGAACATATCGCGCCGACGAAAAGCAATCTATTCCGGGTTAACGAGCGGCTCGCCACCGCCAGGGAGGGGTATGATCTCCTGGAACAGAAGAGGGAAATCCTCATCATGGAACTGATGCAGAAAGTGGAGCAGGTCAAGATGCTGGAGCGGGACATGGACGCCCGTATTGCCACAGCGTATCCCGCGCTCAAGCGTATGCTCATCGTGGTGGGCCGGGAGCGGGCGGAACGGCTTTCCAAGAATATCAGCTACCGCTTCGACCTGGAGGAAAAGCGGGTTTTGGCGGCGGGAATGAACCTGCCGGGACTGGAAGTGCGCATTCCGGAAGTGGAACTTAAATATTCCCCTGCGAATTCATTTGCGGAATGTGATGAAACCGTGTTAGAATTCTTTGGGTTGTTAAAGATACTTACTGAATTGGCGGGAGTGCGGACTATCGCGTGGCGGTTGGCCCGGGAAGTCAGGAAGACCCAGCGGCGGGTTAACGCCCTGGAAAAGATGGTTATTCCCACCGCGAAAGAGACAAAAACGTATATAGAGGCGGCGCTTGAAGAAAAAGAACGGGATGCTTTTTTTTCGAGCAAGCTGTTAAAAAAGAAGGGGGCTGCAGGAAAGTTGGCGTTAAAGCGTTCTGACTCTTGATGCGGTTTCTGGAGGCAAGGGATGAGTAAACCTGTTTTTTCACATGTTGTTGTCGCAATCACCGGTTCCGATGCTTCTATCATGGCGGCGAAGTACGCTATTGTTATGGCAAAGCAGTACCGGTGCCGCCTTTCGGCGGTCTATGTGGTGGATACCGCGACGATCCGCCAGCTTACCCTGAGTAAGATATTCATTCAGGAAGAAAGCCAGGAGTATGAGCGGAGTTTAGAGGCTAACGGGAACCGGTATCTCTCTTTTGTGGAGGAATTGGCCCGCGCCAAGGGGATTAAAATTGAGCGGGATATGCGCCGAGGGGCGGTCTATACAGAGATTCTCCTGGCCGCGGACGAACGGAAGGCGGATTTAATTGTCCTGGGCGGATGGGAACGGGACCGGAGCGCCCGGGACATCATCTCCACCGCCCACCGGGAAATCATGGTGAACGCCAAATGTTCCGTCATCCTCGTGAAGGAACCCGCTATCGATCAAATTTATAAGCAGGCCTAATTATGAGAATAGCGATTATCAGCGCCCCGGCTCAAAGAAGGGGCGTTCCCGATTACGTAAAAACCCTGGCTAAGGGGATGGAAGCGATGGGGCACCGGGTGGACGTGATGGACGCCTGGACGGAAGACGGGTTCCGGCTGCCGGGTTATGAATACATTGTGGCCGTCGCCGAATCCGTTTCCCTTTTCGGCGGCAAGATGCCTGAAGCCCTCCCGAAGGTCCTCTCCTCCGGGAGCGGCCTTGTGGGGAAGAAGGGCGCGGCTTTCCTCAGAAAAACCGGCCCCTTTACGGGCAAGGCGATGTATAACCTCATGCGGGCCATGGAACATGAAGGGATGGTGGTCAACTGGAGCGACGTCATTCTGAGCGCCCCTCACGCGGAAATCCTGGGTAAACGGATAGGCGCGTAAGTTTCCTCATGGAAAACTATTATTCCCTCCTCGGCATAGAAGACGACGCGAGTTCTCAGGATGTTAAGCGGGCTTTTCGGGAGAAGGCCAAGCGGATACATCCGGATATCGTGGGAGGCGGCGGTTCCGAGGCGATGCGGAAGCTCCTTACCGCCTACGAAGTACTGTCTGATTACGAGCGGCGCTACGAATATGACCGGGCGTACCGCCGGTTTGTCAAAGCTGGCGGCTTTGATTACCGGGAGTTTCTGCGGGCAAAACCGGACGATCCGGCAAGCCAGGCGAAATTTGTATTCTTCGAGCTTCTGCATCTTGAGGAAGAGGAAGCCCTGGCCGCGTGGCGGAATCAGGGGGGGCTGGACTTCCCCATGCACGAGTACCTTGGGCGGGAAGACTGGATGGATTGCACCTACATCCTGGCCGAAGAGCTTGAAAAACGGGAATGTTACTACGAGGCATTCGCGCTCTTCGTCGCCCTGGTCCGGGAGGAGCGGCGGCTGCCCTACTTCCGGCATTTCAACATCGAACTTGAAAATTCCCTGAAAGAATTGGTCCGTCTCAGGCTTAAAGCCGCCGTGGACGGTGAAACGTATCTTGAGTGTTTGGAAACTCTGCTGGAACTGGGGTTCCCCCCCAGAGATGAAGCCCGGTGGATGCGTTCCATGGCGGAGACCCTGATGCGACTGGGCCGGATGAACAACGCCGAAACCGTCTTCCGGGAAGCCTTGAAACGGGATCCCGCCCTGCCCGGCGTAACGCAGCTCCGGCGGAAACTGAAAGTATAAAAGCCTGTTCCAAAACCGCGCGCGTCAGCGCACAGTCAATTACTTTTGGAACAGCCTCTAAAAGGAGAAGCTATGCTTCGTTTAAAGAATGAAAAGCAAATCAATGGAATCCGGGAATCCTGTAAGGCTCTGAGCGCCATGTTCCGGGAAATCATCCCCCTGGTAAAAGCCGGCGTGGAGACGCGGGACCTGGATCGGTGGGCCCAGAACTGGATAAAAAAAGCCGGAGGCAAACCGGCCTTTTTAGGGTACGGCCCCAAAAGCAACCCCTTTCCGGGCGCCCTCTGTATTTCTATCAACAACGAAGTCATTCACGGCATCCCTTCCCGGCGGAAGATCGCCGAGGGGGACCTGGTCTCGGTGGACAGCGGTATAGACCTGGGGGGCTTTATCAGCGACCAATCGGTAACCGTGGAAATCGGGAAGGTGAGCGACGCCGCCCGGACGCTCAACCGGGTAACACGGGAATGTCTTTACAAGGGCATCGCGGCGGTTAAGGCCGGGGACCGGCTTTTGCAGATAGCCCGGGCGGTGGAATCTCACGCAAAATCCTACGGCTATGGGGTGGTCCATCAGTTCTCCGGGCACGGGGTAGGCCTGGCGGTTCACGAGGACCCGTCGGTGCCCAACATTCCCCACGGCCCCAACCCCCGCATGGCCCCGGGGCTGGTCATCGCCATAGAGCCGATGGTCAATATGGGCGGCGGGGATGTTGATATTCTGGAAGACAATTGGACCGTGGTAACCGCAGACGGCACGCTTTCGGCTCATTGGGAACACACGGTCGCTGTTTTTCAGGATCATACGGAAATACTGACCGACCGGTTGGATTAACGCGGGCGGCTGTTATGCTGAAGTGAAACTATACCAGGGAGTTGGAACATCTGCCAAAACACCGGAATCCAAGAGGATCATCATGGTATGGTGTGATTAGAATAATGTGAGGGGACTAGTCAAAACCCCTCGCAGGGTAGTTTTTCCCACCGGTTTAGTTCGGCGTTTCTCAATAGTTATACCTGTTGCTCTGCAATTCAGACCACATTTTCCGCACCCGGGCCGCTTCGGCGGGGTCTTTCTCCACGTATCTCTTCGCCGTTTCGTCCCAACGCAGCACAACATGGACGCCGCCAGGCTGAAGCGCTATATATACCTCCCTCGTGTTTGCGTCAAATTTGTCAAGATATAGGTCTTCACCATATTTCTCTTTGTCAAATATTTTTTCAAATGTGTCCGTGTCAGGATTGTATTCAATTATAGTATGACCATCCCTCATGCCGCCACTAACCGAAAGATACAGTTCTTCCCTGCCGTTCCGGTTTAAATCATAGGCATATCCCAAGAGATATCCTTTTTGTTCAATCCGTTTGCCTAAGCCTTTAAGATCTAGACTATACTGGTCGTAACGATTGAGAATTGTCGAATAGGGAAGTTCATAACTTCGGACCGTGTCCAGGTCATTCCCGGGCACAACAAAACAAACAGCCTTGTCCGAACTTTGAACTTGTGGATCCTCATATAAACATAATACCTTCCTGGAACCGGAGTTGGTAAAATTCCCCTCCGTTTGTGACACCAATTCATATGGTGTTAGTCGCAAAACAGGTTGTAAACTTCAAGCTTCTGTGATATAGTATAAAGTAGGAAAACCATGGAGGCGGCGCAAAGGGAACGCTTGCAGAACTGATATCAATTGCGAAGGAGATACCTGAAAGTCATTTGGACGAGGCTTTCGGGAAACTGAAGGAGATAAGGGAACGGGCTGAAATTAAGGCTGATGAGGAAAGCGGGAAGACAGGATGCCCCCATTACGGTTCAAGCCGGGTACGGCGTAACGGGCACAAATGCGGAAAACAGGCATATCTGTGCCAGGAATGCAAGAAGAGTTACGTTGCCACAACAATGTCAGCGATAGAGAATTTGCACAGCAGCCCTGCTGTATGGAAACAGGTCATAA
>JAIRSS010000191.1 GCA_031255315.1 Spirochaetaceae bacterium | reverse complement strand
AGGCGGCGGCGGCCAGCCCCCCGCCGCAGACGGAACACCAGTTCATTTTAAGGAGTTCCCAGTGCTGGAAGGCCCCGTACTCAAGGTAACTTTTGATCAAGCGGCGGTACACTTCTTTTCGCGCCCGCTCAAGCACCACCGGGCTAATCTGCCCGTCCAGGGCGGCGCAACATTCGGCCAGGGCCAGGCCGGTTTCGCAGGCAAAAAGATCGATGGTCAGCGCGGTGTCAAACCGGGGCTTGGTAATGATTCCCAAAGAGGATGCGGCTTCCGACGCGGGGGAACGGCTCTTTCCCCCCATGTGGGCGGGGAGGCACCAGGAATATTCATCACAAATTGCCCAGATAATGTCCTGGAGGGCGGAAATATCTTCCGGCCTTTTCCATAGCCAGGATGAAAGGCCGTAAACCAGAAGCCGGTTCCGCCGTTCAAAGTAGGGTTCCTCAAACCGCTTCCGGTCCCCCTCAGTATCAAAAAGGATAAACAGACTGTAGGGCAGCGGAGGAATCGGTTCTTTCCGGAACCGGTCCCCTTCTCTTTTCAGATACGCCAAAAATCCTTCCAAAAGGGGATTTTTTTCTATTGCCTCCGGGACCAGTCCGTTACAGACTTTCGGGAACAGGCCCGAAGCGGAAGCCCCCTGGCCGCTGCCGTATTGCAGGGCTTCGTATAAGCGCGTTATTTCGGGAATCATCTATACAATTCCTCCTTCTCTACACCGGTGATAAAGATACAATCCCCCGGCGAACAGGCCGGACCGCCGCAACGAATAAAAGGGCGGGAGGGAACTTCGCGCAGACGACTGTTCACGCCCCGGATTCCAGGGTTCTCCCAAAGGGGGAGAAATACATTGTTCATTGTGGTAGTATAGAATCGGCTTCTGGAATGTCAAGAGATGAGAAAATAGTATTTAAGTACTAAACGAAACCGGAATGAAGGGGAGACCGGTATAAAGGGGGATATATGAAACCCGAAAGATGGTCTTGTAAAATAATACCTGTCATGATCATAATGATTTCGCTTTTAAATGCCTTTATCATGTTTACATCGCGGTACAATACAGGTTATGCTGAAATTCCCGCAGGCATCAGCGCCAATGAACAGCTCAACCGTCTTATTTTTGTACGGACTTTTTACATATCCTTTGCCGTATACGCTGTCGTCTTGCTTGGAGCGGTCTTCTCTCCCGGTATTCTTACGCGCCGTTTCTGCCTTATAGCCGGATTAGCCGCGGCGGTTCTCTGTGTATACTCATTGGCCGATATATTTTTAATTAATGTTTTTATTTATCTGGCGTATATCGGCGTGGTATCCGTTATGCTTCCTTTCCCCAAAAATTGGTTATTATCGATAAGCGCTCTCTTGATTTTCCTGTTGTTTATGATCCATCCGCCATTTATGGGTTTATCTCTGGGCGGATCGCGGTTTACAGTACCCTCCCTTTCAGAAGTCTGCGTCATGACGGGCTTCTTACTTCTTACGTCGGCAATCGTGGCTTTCTTGCGGTTTTTTATAGACAAATGCCGGCATGATCAACAAACCATTGAACACCTTAACTTTGTAAGTACCAAACTGCTGCTTTTTAACCACCGGCTCCAGGATCTGGCAAAACAGCGGGGGCAGGAGGCGGTAAAGCAGGACAGACTTCGTTTTACCCGGGATCTCCACGACAGTTGCGGATACGCCTTTAGTAACATTATTTTGGTAACCGACGCGGCCGTGAGCCGCGGTGAAATGGAAACCGCAAATTTCCAGGAGATATTTCATCAGATACGCAATCAGGCTTTGCGGGGACTTAATGACACTAGGGAAACCCTACATTTGATCCGCAAGATACAGGAACCCTATCATGGCGCTATTGAGACCATATATCAATTAAAAAAAATCTTCGAAGAAGTTACCGGAATAACGGTTACTGTTGAATGGGGAAACATGAAGGGCGATTACGGATCCGCCATAAACAAGACGCTCACAAGGATAATTCAGGAAGCCTTTACCAATTCCATACGGCATGGAAAGGCAAACCGTATTCTGATGCAATTTTGGGAGTTTCCGGGGGAATTTACCATGACCGTAACCGACAACGGCGTTGGCGCGGCGAATATTGTCAAGGGAATAGGTCTCGCGGGTATGGAGGAACGGCTTGAATCTGTCGGGGGAACCCTTAGCGTGTCATCGCCGCCGGAAGGCGGGTTCCGTCTGAAAATAGCCATACCTCTGGTATATATAAAAGCGCCGAGTTTATAAGGAGATTGTGATTTATGGAACCGAGGATTAAAATACTGCTTGCCGATGATCAGACTCTGATTACCGAAAGCCTTAGCACTTTTCTGTCCAATTATGCGGAGGACATGATGGTTGCCGGTATCGCCGCGAACGGCACGGAGGCGATTGCCCTGGCCGAAAAAGAGCTCCCCGATATAATTCTTATGGATGTCCTTATGCCGGGGATAGACGGCATCGAGGCGGTGAGCGTCATAAAAAACAATCATCCTGATATCAAAATAATCATGCTTTCCACCTATGACGAGGACGAATATGTACGGGAGGCTATCATGGCGGGGGCCTCTGGTTATCTTCTAAAGGCTATATCCCCAACGGAGCTTATCACCGTGATCCGGGCCTTAAAGAATAATGTCATACAAATCTCCCCCGAAATCGCGCAAAAGCTGGTACAGCAGAAATATACCGGCAAGGAAACCCAAAACAACGACGCCGGTTCCCCGGATATAGCGGAATCGCTGCCCTGGTTGAAGACCTTAACCAGCAGGGAACGGGAAATTTTTACCTATATTGCAACTGGCTATGAAAATGAGGAAATCGCGGAAAAACTGTATATCGCCCTGCAGACGGTTAAAAACCAAGTAAGTACGATCTATTCAAAACTGGGGGTAAAAAACAGGTTTGAAATAATCAAGCTGGCAAATAAACGGTAACAGCGTTGCTTTATAGTACCAGGGTACTATAAAAAAAGAGTAAAAAAGTACTTTGGTAACCTTCCTTTTTCTTTACATGGATTTTATACTGATTTAAATATACTTTCCAGGAGGAAAAGAATGAAAAAATTGTTTATTGCGGTATTGGTTTTGGGACTCGCGGCTTCGCTTTTTGCCGCAGGAGGCAAACAGGCGGCGGAAAGCGGAAGCGGAACCGGCACCACTATCAAATGGGCGATATGGGATTATGACCTTACCGTCTATTACAAACCCTTGATTGACGCTTACCACGCAAAGAATCCTCAGGTAAAGATTGAGGTCGTGGACCTTGGAAGCGCCGATTTTATGACGGTCCTTGGCACCCAGCTTTCCGGAGGGGCGGACTTTGATGTGTTATGCGTCAAGGACATCCCCGGTTACGCAAATCTGGTACGGCAGAACCGCCTTGAGCCCCTGAACAGTTATATCAGAACGGCGGGCATCAATACATCCCTGTACGGCGGTACCACCGAACAAATCGCTGTTAACGGCGAGGTCTACGCCCTTCCGTTCCGCAGCGATTTTTGGCTTATATTTTATAACAAAGACCTCTTTGACGCCGCTGGTGTGCCCTATCCTTCAAATGACATCAGCCTTGATGAATACGACGCCCTGGCACGAAGGGTTACCCGGGGAAGCGGGGCAAACAAAACCTACGGCGCCCATTATCATACCTGGCGGAGCGCGGTGTCGCTTTTTGGCATTCTGGATGGTAAAAACACCATTGTGGACGGCGCCTATGATTTTCTCGCGCCTTACTATGAAACAATCCTGAAGCAACAGGCCGATGGCGTCGTACAGAGTTATGCCGCTTTAAAAACTTCCGGCACTCATTATTCAGGAGCTTTCTTCAACAACCAGATCGCGATGATGAACATGGGAACATGGTTTATCGCCACCCAGATCGATAAGGTAAAAGCCGGAGAGTCCCTCTCCAAAAATTGGGGTTTGGCCAAATATCCCCATCCGGCGGGAGTTCAAGCGGGAACCACTCTGGGAACCATCACCTCCATTGCGGTAAACCGGAATTCCAGGAACAAAGACGCCGCCCTGGACTTTATTCGCTTTGTTTCCGGTCCGGAAGGCGCCGCAATACTTGCCAGGACCGGAACCATCCCCGCGATTATGAATCAGGAAGTGATTGATGCTATCGCCTCCATTCCCGGATTCCCCGGCGATCCGGGCAGCAAGGAAGCGTTGCAAGTGTATAAAACCTATCTTGAGATGCCCTTACATGAAAAAAGCGCGGATATTGAGATCGTCCTGAATGAAGTCCACGACGCCATCATGACCGGAAACGTTACCGTGGCGCAGGGCATACGGGAAATGAACGAACGGGTAGGAAAAATACTTGGGAAATGAGACGGGGTTTCGGAGTTACCGTTTTGGAACCGTTTCAAATGTTTCCATTTATGAACCACTGCTGTCCGGTTTAAATAGGGGAGAAACGAAATGGCTTGTATTTCGATCTTTTAGATGGTATAAAGGAATTGACATAAATCTATATACCAGAAGGAAATACAAGCTATGACGAA
>JAIRSS010000125.1 GCA_031255315.1 Spirochaetaceae bacterium | reverse complement strand
GCGCCTCTTTGTTTATCCGTTTAGCAAACGGTCTATATGCAAAACCGGACCATGTAAGCCCCACATGACCCGAGAATTCCAGTGTATTCAGGCGGACGCCGTGGACCAGCACCGAAAGTACATTGAGGACGATATTCAGGCCGTGGCCAAAGACCAGGAGCACGACCCCAAAGACAAACAGAATAAAATGCCCCAGCATGGGTCCGGCCATGGTGTTTACCGTTGAAGCAATGGCCGCTCCCGCAAGCCCCACCGCCCAAAGCCTGATATAGGACATAATATCAGAAAACACATTGGCAATGCCAAGAATGACCGAAATGATGTTCTTGAGGCTTTCAAGAACCGACTGCCCGAAACTCCCTTCATAGTTGGCGAACATAAAATTCAGGACAAAGCCCCCCGCAAACACATATACCATCGGCATCAAAAGGGGGATGCGCCGGTATTCGTTGCTTGCTATCAGGGAAAGTACGATACAGTACATTCCCGCCACCATAGCGATGGAGCCAAGGTCCGCCAGGGCTTTCAGCGTCCTGCCCTTAATGATCGCCAGAATATGGCCGATTGAAAGCTGCGTCAAGGCCAGGGTAAAACAGAAAATCATCAGATTCTGCCGGACGATCCCCTCGTCCTGGGGGGATTTGGCGGCGGTTACATTGGAAATAAGCGGCAGGGAGATGTCCCGCAGCAGAGACGGCAGGGCGTTCAGGTCTCCAATACCGAACCACGAACAGGTGAGAACCCCCCAGACAAAATTCGAGAAGCCAAGAAGCACAGCCAGCTTGAGCATCGGAGGAACGCCTTTTTTTGCCGTCTTGATAATGCCGGCAACACTCCCCAGCAGGAGCAAGGCGCCGTAGCCCGCGTCTCCAAAAATCATGCCGAAAAAGATAACAAAGAAAAACAGGAACCACCCGGAAATATCGATCTCGTGGTACCCCGGCACGACTTCCAAAAAATCCGTCAAAGGATAGATAAGACTTGCGAACTTGTTGTTTTTCAGTTTTGTGGGAACCGCGTCATCCGGACCGGGGTCGCGTGACACAAAAGCCCAGCCGTTTTCCGAAGCCGCCCGTTTGAGCAACCCCAGATCGTCCCGGGGAATATAGCCGGTTATCCAGGAGACCGACAGCTTCGCCGGAGCGTCCTCCAAAAGGTCCATTCCGGACCGGGCGGTTTCAAACTCTATATCGGAAGCCAGGATTTCGATCCCCCGGGCTATCGCCCCCCCCTGTACGGCGAGGCCCCTGAATTCGGCCTCTATCCCCGCCAGCCGTGCCTGAATGTTCGCCGCCTCTTCAGCCAGTTCCGAAAGGGACTTTTCGGGTACTATCCAGGGAGACGCCTCCCCGGGAAGGGGTTCCAACGCCGCGCAGTAAACCGTCGTCTTGTCTTTACCCAGAAAGATGACTGGAACTTTGTTCCCCTGTTCATCCCGTATCAGCGATTCGTAGGCTTTATGGGATAACTCGTAGGGGATAAGGGTTACTCCCGTATCCGCCAGTTCCGCCAGCAGACGGGGGTTAAAATCTCCCCATTTTTCAATACGGCTCCGCTCCCGAATGTTCCAGGCCTGCCGATCCTGAAGGGACTTCTTCTCCTCATTCAGGGACAGAACCTTCCCGGCAAGCTCCTGGGGGTCCGGCGCACCCGGCTGGGAACCATGTTCCGTGGAATTTCGGTCTTTAGACGTGTAGGATTGCAGGATACCGAAGGCGGTTTCAAACCGGGTCTTCTGATCCAACAAAAGCGACAGCTTTGCCGAGGACACATTCCGTTTTTCCAGGTGAACTACCCCCAACTCGCGGAGTTCTTCCAGTGACGCCTCCCGGCTTTTATCCATCACCACCAAGGATATTTTCTTCATCGGCACGATCATGATGTAGCTCCTCTGGCAACGGCGTTTCCTTGAGCGGCCCCCTGGGCAACTCGGGCAAGGCCGCGTTTGGCAATTTTCCCCCGAACCACCGCGGAGGTCTGCTGATCGCCCAAATAAACCTGTATCTTCTTGATGTTGCCCCGGGTCTCAGGAATTTTGATCTTTTCAAAGAGGTTAACCCGCTGGGTAGTAACCCGCAATTCATGATCCAGCCGCCGCCGCTGTTCCTCCAAAGTCTCTATTTCCAGATCCAGGAGCAACGCCTGTTTCATCCGGTCTACCGCCGTGTCAAGCCAGAGGGGGGTACGGACCAGGTCATAGGTTTCTACCGCAAATTCCGCTCCCTCAAAGAGAGGAATAGATACGCCGGCAATGTTTCCGGCGGCGGTCTTTACACCGGTTATCGTGAGGAGGCCGGGAGTAAAGACGCCGGTTTCGCCGAAGACGGCGATCCAGGACTGAAAAACTTGCGTAAGCCGGTTCCGTTCCTCTTCCCGTTCCCTGATTTTGAGTTCCGTGGTCCTGATTTCCGCCTGAAGCTGCTGTTTCTTCAGCATCAAGGTAGGAAGATACCGCTGAAACATCTTGAGGGAATCTTTCTGTTTCTTGAGCTCGTTTTTAGTGAGCTTTATCTTTGCCATTACCCCTCGCTACTTCTTCGGCCAAAACTTCTCAATGAGTTCGGTCCGCAGCCCTGTTTCCTCCGGGCTGAAACAATCCGCCAGGATCTCCCAACCCAGGTCCAGCGCCCGTTCCAGGGGGATGTTGACCGAAAGGTCCATCATCTCTCTTTCGAACTTGTCCCCATATTTGAGGAGCTTGTCGTCCCAGGCGGTCATGATGAAGCCCATGGCCTTCTTCTCAAGAGTATCCTTAAAGGCGGAGTAGAGCTTAATCATACCGTCCATCAAGGCCCGGTGATCCGCCCTGGTCTTGCCGTTTACCTGTTGTTTTAACCGGGAAAGGGACCCAAACGGCTCAATACGGCCGCTTTTAAGGTAATACTGGCCTTCGGTGATGTATCCCGTGTTATCCGGTACCGGGTGGGTTACGTCATCGCCGGGCATGGTCGTTACCCCCAGGATGGTGATGGACCCGGCGGTCTCAAAGTCAACGGCCTTTTCGTACCGGGAAGCAAGCTGGCTGTAGAGGTCGCCGGGATACCCGCGGTTACTGGGCACCTGTTCCTGAATGATCGAGATTTCCTTCATGGCGTCCGCAAAGTTGGTCATGTCCGTTAGGAGGACCAGTACGTCCCTGCCCTGAAGGGCGAATTGTTCGGCCACAGCCAGGGACATATCGGGGATCATGAGGCATTCAACCGTGGGGTCGCTGGCGGTATGAACGAACATCACCGTCCGGGATAAGGCGCCCCCCTCTTCCAGGGTATCTTTAAAGAAGAGGTAATCATCGTATTTCAGGCCCATGCCTCCAAGGACAATGACGTCAACCTCGGCCTGCATAGCAATACGGGCCAGAAGTTCGTTGTAAGGTTCCCCGGAAACCGAGAAAATCGGGAGCTTCTGGGAAACTACCAGGGTGTTAAAGAGATCGATCATAGGGATGCCCGTACGGATCATCTTTCGGGGGATAATACGCTGGGCAGGGTTAACCGAGGGCCCTCCTATGGGGATCAGATTCTCCTGGAGAGCCGGCCCCTTGTCCCGGGGCGCGCCGGAGCCGGAGAAGACCCGGCCCATGAGATTTTCCGAGAAGGAGACCCGCATCTCCCGGCCCAAAAAACGGACCGTATCGCCGGTAGAAATACCCCGCCCGCCGGCGAATACCTGAAGGGAAACCAGGTCGTTTTCCAGCCGGTTCACCTCCGCAAGGGAGACGCCGAATACGGTATCCACTTCCGCAAGGTCCCCGTAGCGGATCCCGTCGGCCCGCACGGTAATGACGCTTCCGGTAATGGATTCAATCTTACTGTATACCTTTTTCATTTTTTCCTATTCCCCTTACGCCAAGTATTTTTCCGCCGATGCCTCTGTGCCGCCGGAACGTTCGGCCACTGTGGAGTCGATTTCCTTTTCCAGGGAAAGGAACCGTTCGCTCTGCCATTCCGAACCGTTGTAATCCAGGAAACGCTGCCGCAGCCGGTTAAACCAGGACCGGGCCTCGTTCTTATCCGCAAAGGAGAGCTTTGACGCGAGAATTCTGAGGAGCCGGGCAAAAACATGCTCTTGCCGTTCCGGGCTTACCGCGGCGTCCACCGCGTCAAAAGAGTTCTGCTGGAAATACACGGCGTCCAAGAGATCGCCTTTAAGATAAACCACATAATCGTCGATGCTCGTACCCTCCTCACCGACAACCTTCATCATCTGTTCAACTTCGCTGCCCCGGACCATGAAGTTATGGGCGTAGGCGACTTTATCGCCCGGCAGTATGCCCTTGTACTTGGACCAGGAATCCAGGGGATGTATGGCGGGATACTTGCGGGCGTCGGAACGTTCCCGTGAAAGGCCGTGAAAAGCCCCCACGACTTTCAAGGTTGCCTGGGTTACCGGCTCCTCAAAGTTACCCCCCGCCGGGCTGACCGTCCCGCCTATAGTAACCGACCCGATTGAGCCGTCTTTAAGCCGCACCAAGCCCGCCCGCTCGTAGAAGCTGGCAATAGTGGATTCAAGATACGCGGGGAAGGCTTCTTCTCCGGGAATCTCCTCCAGACGGCCGGACATTTCCCGCATAGCCTGGGCCCAGCGGCTTGTAGAATCCGCAAGAAGGAGGACGTTAAGCCCCATCTGGCGGTAGTATTCCGCCAGGGTTACCGCTGTGTATACCGACGCTTCCCGAGCCGCGACCGGCATGGAAGAAGTGTTACAGATGATCACCGTCCGTTCCATAAGGGAGCGGCCGGTTTTGGGATCAAGGAGTTCGGGGAACTCCTTGAGGGTTTCCACCACTTCGCCGGCCCGCTCCCCGCAGGCGGCAAGGATCACAATGTCTACATCGGCGTGGCGGCTTGTGATCTGCTGCAAAACCGTCTTCCCCGCGCCGAAAGGACCGGGAATACAGTAGGTTCCCCCCCGGGCCACCGGAAAGAAGGTGTCGATAAGCCTGACCCGGGTAACCATGGGTTCCTCAGGCCTGAGCCGCTCCTCATAGCAATCTACCGGACGCTTAACCGGCCAGCGGAAGGACATGGCCACAGGGAAAACATTCCCTTTTTCATCCCTGAGTTCCGCAACGGTTTCCCGAATCGTGTAGGACCCGGCCTCTTTTATCGAAACCACCGTGTAGGTCCCATACATCCCAAAGGGCACCATGATGCGGTGGGTAAAGGCCCCTTCCGGCACGGTCCCCAGGGTATCCGCCCGCTCCACCGTATCCCCCGCCGCTACCGCCGGGGTAAACGCCCAGACTTTATCCCCAGGCAGAGGGTCAAGATAGACCCCCCGTTCCAGGAAATAGCCCGCGGCTTCGGCAAGTTTGGGGAGGGGATTCTGGAGGCCGTCAAAGACCTGCCCCAGAAGACCGGGACCAACTTCTACCGCCAACATGTCCCCGGTGTATTCCACTTCGTCCCCAATGGAGATTCCCTTGGTAATCTCAAATACCTGGAGTTGGGAAACATCGCCCCGGATCCGGATAACCTCGCTTTTAAGCTGTTTCCCGCCGGTTTTGACATACCCCACTTCGTTCATGGAGACCGCGCCCTGAAAACGCACGCTCACCATATTACCGTTTACGGCAACTACTGTTCCTTTTGTTCCAGTCATTTCGGTACTCCCGATTCAACGCGCTTTGAGGCATATTCCGACCGTTCCATGATGGAAGCGTAAAGCCCCGTGTATTCCGCAAAACCTTCTTCCGCCTTGAACAAGGCCCGCCGCTCCAGGAGCCGCAGTTTAAGAAGATAGGCAAATAAGGTGTTATTACTGAAATAATCAATTCCCTGAAAACGCTCTATGGCGTCCCACCGGGACTTACCTAAAAAGATTTCCGCCTCCAGAGGGGAATCCATGGCCGCCGCGGTCTTGGCCGCAGCCGCGGCGTCCGCGGGATAATCCGGGGAATCTATCGCCGCGCCGCCTTCCCGTTTAAGGCGCTGCGCCCGGTACCGGACCAGATTGAGCCTGAGGGACCGCTCCCAACTCCGCCAGTTGTTGATGAAGGCGGAAGGACACGGTTCAGGCGGCTCCGCGCCGGAAAAACCGACCCCCTCGTCCGGGTCCAGGGTACAGAGATCCAGAATCGCTAAATCCGCGGCGCTCAGGGAGCCTTCACAGAGGTCCCGAAACGCACGAGAACTCATAGGCGCGCTTTGCCCATAGAGGAGGAAGGGAAGCTGGGCGGCTAAGTAATGGTATCCCACGTCCCTATAATCCTTTCGATGAATCTTTCAAGGTTTCCGCCAGCCGGGGGTTAAGATAGGCCGACAGGAGTTCCGCCACGGATTCGGCGGAAAAATCATAGTACGCGGAACCGTCGCGGTTGGCGATACGGAACCCAGCGGACAGATTACGATCAAACTTGATCTCAAGGCCCGCCTTCAACTCTGCCGCAAGTTTGCCGTTAAAATAGGCGGCCAGCTTCTCGAACTGGGCTTCACTCAGGATGAGGTCCAGTGCGTCCTTCCCCGCAGCCCACCCTTTAAGGATGTCGGGCAGCACGATCATAAGAACATCATCGTTCAAGGAGGAAGCGGTTTCCCGGGCGACGATCCGGTCCAATATGGCTTGAATCTCGGTCTTAAAAGCCAACACCACATTCCGGGACGCCTGGCCTACCGCCGAGATTCCCGCTTTTTCGGTCCGTTCCGCGTCAGCCTTAGCCTTGGCGACGATATCCCCCGCCTCCTTCCGGGCGGCGGCGACTATCCGTTTCGCTTCTTCTTCCGCCTGGGCCGTAAGGCGGGACGCCTCTTCCGCAGCGGACTCAATTCCCTCCCTCTTGATTTTATCAATGAGTTCCTGTAACTGGATTTCCATAAGCTCCTCTTTCAAACAAAAACTTTAATCCCGCATATTCTCTGATACGTCAAAAATTTCCTGTATTTTCTGTCTCGCTGTCCTGTATGTTCCGTCCCGCAGCCGTTACTTTTCAATCGTAATAGGTCTTCCTTACTATACTCCCTTCCTGTTGAAATATCAATTGATTTTTTGATGTTTTTATCATTAATTTCCATTATTTTCACGGCTTTGCCCATGGAATTGCGCCTAATCGTTCCAACCCGCCGTCTCTGGTTCAGCCCCCGCTTCTTTCCCTCTTAATCACGTTGGCGGAGGAACAAAATTCCGGTGAGTCCGCGCTACTCCTGGCCGATACGGAATTTAAGGTACATTTCTTCCAGGGCTTTCCAGGGACCCGGGGCGGAAGCGCGCCGCCTGAAAGCCGCTGCATCCCGGCGGTCTATATAAAAATCATAAACCGCGCGAGGATCGGAACTGCGGGCGATGGTATACGCCGGGCGGCTTCCCAAAAAAGACCGTACTTCATCATTCCCCACCGCCATAATACCAAAACGGCCCAGCCGGGAGCGGACTTCCACAATTTCTTCGTAAGACAGCCCAAAAAGGAATTCCTCCAAGGCCCAGCGGGTTTCATCATCGTCAATATATTTAACCAGGAATTCCTGCCAATCCTTGCCGAGATCAATGGAAACTCTGACGAGTTCGCTGGAACCGTCCATGGTGCCAAAACTGGGGGGGGCATTGTTCCGGGCGGTCCAGAGGGCCTCCAGCGCGGGCAAATGCTGAACCGACCGGGGATCGGTACCGCTTTCCCATAGGGCGACCAGATCATCAGCCAGGCGGCGTTTAATATCCAGGGAAAAAACCGGGTCCTCCAGACAGGAAAAGTAGACTTCCTCCGCCATAAGGGTACAAATAATAGAAAAAATGACTTTTCGGACCTGGGAAAGGAGATCTTCCTTTTCTTCTACCAGCAGCGAAACAAGGGAGAAGGCGTGGCATTTAGCGACCAAAAAACTTCGGGCGGCAACGATGCGGGCGGGGGTATGCAGCAACCGGGAAGAAGGCGCAAATTCGCAAAGGGACTCCAGCAGCATTTTTTCGTCCCGCACCGCGCCCCGCACAGTCTGAGATTCCCGCAGCAAGGGAAACAAAGAAATAGCGTCTCCCAGATGTTTTAGGGCCATAAACCGTTGCTGTACCAGGGCGTTTTCTTCCGGATGTATCGTTTCAAGGTAGGACTCGATTTCTTCAACCAGGCGCTCCTCCTGGTCTTTTAACGCAAGCCCGGCCAAACCACCCCTCTGGAAAACAGGAGAGGATTCCGACATAATGCAAATTTAACGTACCCCTATAGATAAATCAACCGATAAATCCCGGGCGCCGCCGGGTGCTCCCGTCGGATAAAACATGATTCAGATAAAACACGATTCAATTGAGGCTGTTCAAAAACGCAGTTTCGTCGAACCTTTGGTTCGCAGGGCTGAAAGCCGCGGACTTTAGTCTGAAGAAACTGCAAGAGCCAAAGGCTCAAGGCTGGTCCAAAACCGTGCCCCCGGCTATGCCGGGAACGTTAGCGCACAGTCAATTAATTTTGGAACAGCCTCCATTGACAAGGCGGGGAAAATCCTTCAAACTTAATTGATATGACCCAATCTTTGGAAGATTACCTTGAAATGGTTAGTTTTCTCTCCGATGAGGGGATAGTCCGGGTAACCGACATCGCTTCCCGGCTGGCAGTGTCCAAGCCCTCGGTGTTGACCGCTCTCAAAATCCTGGAAGAACAAGGTCTCATTGAGCATGAACGATACCGCAACGTTACGCTTACCCCGGAAGGGGAGGTCCGGGCGGCGGAGATACGCAAGCGTCATCATTTTCTGACCGTTTTTCTCCGGGATGTGGTGGGGGTGGATGCTAAAACCGCCGAAAAAGACGCCTGCAAAATGGAGCATATCCTCTCGGAAGCGACACTGGAAAAAATGAAAGTCCTGACTCAGGCCCAGCAAAGCAAGAAGAAACCCAGGAAGCGCTCCGCAAAGGATGGCGCGTGATTGTACGTTAACGCCCGCGGTTAGGGGATAGTTTCGCTCTTATTGTGAAAGCCGTATTCTTCATAGAAACAACTAATCCTAACATACAGTAGAGCACTGGCGTTTATCGCCAAAGCCGGATACGGTATACAGAACATTCACAGAATTGAGGTGCTTATGCGTTATTACAGTACCAGGAACCGGGCCGGGCCGTCCGGTTTTGCGGCGGCGGCCCTTGCCGGTCTTGCCCCGGATGGCGGCCTCTTTGTTCCTGAAGAGATCCCCAAATACTCCGCCGCGGTCCGTTCTTCTTTGGGAACTATGGATTTCCGTGATATTGCCATTGAAACTATCAAACCCTATGTAGAGCCCGAAATACCCGGCGCGATATTGGAGGATATAGTCTATTCGGCCTATCCCTTCACTGCCCCGCTGGTAGAAGCCGGGGACCGGCTGGTGTTGGAACTTTTCCACGGCCCCACCGCCGCTTTTAAGGACTTCGGCGCCCGGTTCATGGCGCGGGCATTCTCGTACCTTCGCCGTAATGAGGACCAGCCCCTGTGCATCCTGACGGCTACCTCCGGGGACACCGGCGGGGCTGTGGCTGATGGTTTCTTCGGCATAGAGGGTATCTCCGTAACCGTACTTTACCCCAAGGGGCGGGTATCTCCCCTTCAGGAGCGACAGATCGCCGGCCTGGGCGGGAATATTTCCGCCGCAGCGGTGGAGGGAAATTTTGACGACTGCCAAGCGCTGGTGAAGGCGGCTTTTACCGATACGGACCTCAGAAAACGGCTGGCCCTCTCTTCCGCCAACTCCATCAATATTTTGCGGCTCATTCCCCAGGCGGTATATTACGCGGCGGCGGCAGGCAAGGCTCTGACGGGCCGTACCGATCCTGATGGAACGGCGACCCCCAGAAAACCGGTTGCGCCGTCCGGCGGCGCAGGCAGCCTGTCGCGGGAGACCGGCCCCCTTACGTTCTGCGTCCCCAGCGGTAATTTCGGTAATTTGACGGCAGGGCTTTACGCCATGGGTATGGGCGCTCCGATCCAGAGTTTTATCGCCGCCACCAACATCAATAAGACCGTGCCGGACTACCTTGCCACCGGGGATTACCAGCCCAGGCCGTCCCGGGCGACTATCTCCAACGCTATGGATGTCGGCGCCCCCAGTAATTTCGAGCGCATGGCGGCCCACTGGTCCTACGAGGAACTCCGGCGCATGATACGGGGGATCCCGGTTACCGATGACGAGACGAGGACGGTTATTACCGATGTCTATGAACGCTGGGGCTACTACCTGGACCCCCACGGCGCCGTAGGCTGGAAAGCCCTGGATAAAAAGAAATCCGAACCCCAAACCGGCGGTTCTGGATTGAACGGACCGGCGGCGGTATTGGCCACCGCTCATCCGGCAAAATTCGCTGAAACGGTAGAACCCCTCACCGGCCCGGTGCCGGTCCCGGACTCTCTTCAAAAAGTGATGGAACGGGAACTCACAGCATTGACCATCCCGGCGGACATCGCCGCGTTAAAAGAAATTTTATAAGACCTAACGCGAATTCGACGGGAAGAAAAAAATCCGCATACGGATGAGGCTGTTCCAAAACTGAAGTTTCGGAACAGCCTCGAATGAACCATACCGTCAGTGCGGACGTGCGACGGATCGTTTCGGCTTTGAACCCCCCTTTCACTTTTCCCGGTCCGTCACCCTGGTTCCCCCGTGAAGCCGGCGTTGCAGCTGTAAACCGCTATTTGAGTCCGGTTTTTGAACCCGGTTTTTTCAAGGATCGTGGAAATATAATTACGGATTGTCCCTGCTTTAAGGGGGAGATATTCGCCGATTTCCCGGTTGGAAAGACCTTTGGAGATGCAGGCGATTATCTGTAATTCCTGCCGGGACAGGTTGGCGTACAGTGGAAAAGGCATCTCCTGCGGGGTGGGCGAACCAGACGCCTTAGTACTGTCCCGGTTTGTGTATGGAAACAGCGTGAACGCCTTTGCGGCTGTTTCCTGCGTCATAAGGCAGCCGCCATGATAAACCGTCTTTATTCCGGCAATAAATCTTTCCTGGAGGGAGTTCTTTAGGAGACAGCCTGAGGCCCCGCAACTGATGGCCTTGAGAACCTGAAGGTTTTCCTGGGCCGAGGCGAGGATAATTATCTTCATTGCGGGCACCCGGTATTTAAGGGTCAAGGTAATTTTCGTGCTGTCCGCCAAGTACAGCGTTTCGTCCAGCAGGGTTATATCCGGTTTTAGACAGGATACTACCTTGATCGCGTCATATCCGTTTTGTCCTTGTCCCACGAGAGAAATATCGGATTGCGAGTCGATAAATTTTGTGTACCGTTCAGAGTCCTTTTCTGTGATAATAACAATACGTATCATACTTAGTATCCTCCTCCAACAGGTAAATATTTTTGCCGAGGCTGTTCCAAAACGAATTGACTGTGCGCTAACGTTCCCGGCATAGCCGGGGGCACGGTTTTGGAACAGCCTCGCTTATAAACATGATAATTTTAGTAATGAATTAAAAAATTTGCAAGATTTCTTTTTACACTATGACAAAAATCATCATCCGATAGAAATTCAATACAACTAATAGACGGTTGTGATCGTTCACCCTAACAATGTCCGCTGGGAGTTTGTTATTAAAGGAGGAACTCAAGAAAGTGTGAGTTCGACGGGAACAAAGTACGCATGTCATCTTCAATGCGCTCGTCCTGGTCAAAACGGCCCTTTCAGTTTGTTTCGGGAAGTGCTATGACGTATATACAAAAAACAGCCCGGAAGGGGTGAATGCTAAGGAGGATCGAATTAATGCTGGGACCCATAGTCAACGCAGCGGTAGTTCTTGTATGCGGTCTGGCGGGATGCTGGTTTATCCGGAATATTCCCGGCAGGGTTGAAGATACCATTAAAAAGGGCCTGGGTATCTCCCTGGTTTACATCGGCGTCAAAGGCGCTCTGGAGAATCAGAATGTCCTGCTCCTCGTGGCGAGCATCGCCGCAGGCGCCGCGATAGGGGAAGCAATCGACCTGGATAAATGGATGAACCGCCTGGGATACTGGACCGAAAAGAAACTCCGCATGAAAAGCGGCGCCTTTGCCAAGGGCTTTATATCCGCCAGCATCCTGTTCTGCACCGGATCTATGGCCATAGTCGGCTCTATACAAAGTGGGCTTTTAGGCAGTCATGAAACCCTTTTTGCCAAGTCCGTCATGGACGGCATTTTTTCACTGATTTTTGCCGGTTCCCTGGGCATAGGCGTGGTCTTTTCAGCGGTTCCGGTACTGGTTTATCAGGCGGGCATAGCCCTGCTCGCCATACTGATCCGCGACTTTTTAAGCCCCGATATTATCCGGGAGATTTCGGCGGTAGGCAGCCTGCTCATCTCCGCTATAGGGTTTAACTTTTTGGGCGTTGCGGAGATCAAAGTAGCAAATTTGATACCCGCAGTCTTTATTCCGGGAATTTATCTTTCAGCAGTGAAGGTACTCACATCGTAATCGTGCTAATCTTTTTCACCCTTAGCCGCATCGTCATAGAAGCGGAGGCTGTTCCAAAACTTCAGTTTTGAAACAGCCTCAACGGTAAACAAATTAGCGGCGGCGAACTGCCGGCGTATCCGTTCCCAATCCTCCGGCAGTCCGCCGCGCCCCGTAAAATTCCGGTTTAGCTGGGGAAATACCGCTTCAGCAGCCCCCGGAAACCGGCGCCGTGACGAGCTTCATCCCGGGCCATTTCGTGAACCGTATCGTGGATGGCATCGTAACCCCGGTCTTTGGCCCGCTTTGCCAGACTGGTTTTACCGGCGCAGGCGCCATGTTCGGCTTCAGCCCGGAGTTGAAGGTTTGTCCGGGTGCTGGTGGTGATGCATTCGCCCAGAAGTTCCGCGAATTTCGCGGCGTGTTCGGCTTCCTCAAACGCGTAGCGCTTGTAGGCTTCCGCGATTTCAGGATAGCCTTCCCGCTCGGCGACCCGGCTCATAGCAAGGTACATGCCGACTTCAGTACATTCTCCGTTGAAGTTCATGCGGAGGTCCTTCAGGATATCCTCTTCCACGCCTTTGGCAACGCCGACAACATGTTCCGCAGCCCATCCATCATTGCCGGTCTGCTCAATGAATTTAGAGGCCGGAGCCTTGCACTGAGGGCAGAATTCCGGGGGATTGTCACCGGTGTGGACATAGCCACAAATGGAACAAACAAATTTCTTCATAACAACTCTCCTAATATATGAAAGATAGTTTAATTATAGCGGTATAAACCGCTTGATTACAAAATAGTTCATGACCCGGCCTGGTCCATCGACGCAGAGGCCGCCGTGCATTCACCACAGAGGCCGTAGTACACGGTCTTCCGGTAGTCAACGACAAAGCCTTCAGGCAATCCGTCCGCCTCCGTTTCCTGGGGCCGGCCTGCGTCAGGAGGGCGGGGAAGGTCCACTATCTTACCGCACCGGCAGCAGATCAGGTGAGGGTGCGGGCTGACCCGGCCATCAAACCGTTCTTCTCCTCCCACCACGCCGACGGAAACAACGGACCCCTCTTCCAGAAACACGTTGATATTACGATATACGGTTCCCAGGGAGAGGGAAGGGATTACGGGTTTGAGGGTATCGTAAATCCACTGAGCGCCGGGATGAGACTGGGTGGACCGTATGGCCTTTAAGACAGCATCCCGTTTTTTACTATGTTTCCGTTCCACCCGGCTCAACCCTTTCAAAATAGAAATATAATAATAGTAATTATTATTAATATATTGTATCCGATGAGAAAAGACAAGAAAAATCATAGGGAACTTCCAATTCGGAATATGAGAGAGTCCCCGTAAGCAATTTAAAGTGTGAGGCCGACGGGAAGAAAAAAGTCCGCGAATTATACGAATGAACCATACCGTCATTGCGGGCGTGCGGCAAATTGCCGGGCGAAGTAATTCGGTGAAGCAGATGCTCATCGGTATTGCGTGCCGCCCGGCGGCCCGCTTCGTTCCCCGCTGACGCGGGCTGCGTTACGGCATACCGTACCGCTATACGCCTGATCCTTCGCGGCATCCAACCCGGATGACAGGCGCGCTTTTGTTCCTGTCAAACTCACGTTAGATTAAGGAAGGAAGCGTCTGTATGAAAGCCGGGAAGGGATACCCGGTCCCGGCGCGAAGGCTTTCATACTCCGCCCTTCAGGACGGGGTGACTGATTATCGGCAGCGATTTCTGTTCCCTTTAGATAAATTTTCGAATATTTCTATTGTAATCGGGCAAGAATTTGTAGTATGGTTAAGAGACTTTCTAAAATTATGAACGCAACGCGCCGTTAATCAGGTTTTAAGAAAAGTTCTAACAATACGGTATTTTAGTTAGGGGGAATTCTTTCGATGAAACATAAAATCCTTGGCTTTCTGTTATTTCTGGCTCTGGCGAATCCGTGTTTGTTATGGGCGGGGGGACAATCGCAACGAGCCGACGACGGGGAAGCGGCTTCCACTGATCCTGATGAGTCAGTACTTGACGGCACCGGCGGACAAGAGGATGTGTATTTGGAGTTTCCTGACGGAGACGCCCGGCAGGGACAGGCCGAAAGCAGTATACGGCAGGAGTATAACCCTAGATCAATGCTTCCTGAAAGCGCGGCGCGGCAGGACCAGGGCGACAGGTGGCGTATAGGGTTCCCTGTTCAGGTTGTTACCCGCCCTCTGCTGGAGATGGTTTACCTGGCCCATAATGATATTAAAGATTTGCCCTATTACCTGTCCGAATCCATTTCCCTGGAATACTCTCAAACCACGCAAAATTTAGAAATTTCACGCGACGGCGAGATAACATTGCGGGATGTTACCGTCCATGACCGGATATACATTGAAAAAGGAACAGCCGGAATTCTTACGGCGATAAGTTATGACGCAGACGGCCGTATGCTTTTGGCAATAAATTTTGATGAAACCGACGACGCCCATCCATTAATTTTCCGGGAAGACCGGGCAGATCGTTCATTTTATTTGGTACATTATTTACTCAACGACCGGAAACGGAAAATATATTACGGACGGGTGTTATACGACCTTCAAACGAGCGATATTGTTCCCCGGTTACAGATACGGTTCCGGGAAATCGAAGAATTCCGGCCGTCGCTCAAAACCTTGCCTGGCCGCCACGCGCCCCTTCTTCCAGCGGACAGAGAGTTGTAGGCAGGAATGAAGACAAACGTTCACCGCCTGCTGGACGCCGCGGGTATTGCCTATACCACCGCGGCGTACGAGGCGGATGCATCGGATTTGTCAGGACTTCACGCGGCGGGGATGCTTGGAATGCCTCCCGAACAGGTGTTCAAAACGCTGGTTCTACGGGATGCAGTCCTTCCCGTCCCCGGCGGCTTTTTAGTCTGCTGTATCCCGGCAGCGGACGAGCTTGACCTTAGAAAGACGGCTCGTGCAAGCGGCAAGAAGAAAGTTGCGCTTATCCCGGTACGGGATATGCTTCACGTAACCGGCTATATACGGGGCGGGTGTTCTCCTATCGGCATGAAGAAACAGTTCCCCACGTATATTGACGAAACAGCGGAACTCTTCGGCGTGATTTCTATCAGCGCCGGGGCGCGGGGCCGCCTGGTTCTCCTTAATCCCCGGGATCTTCTGCGGCATGTTTCGGGGGTCTTTGCGGATTTAACGGAAGAAATTAGAGGGGGCTGTCCGAGAAGTTTTCTAGTCAGGTCCCTAAGTATTGGTTCTTGCCTAAAAGATGAAGATTTTTTGAAATGATAGGGCTTGAGCGGAGAATATTTGCCTTATTTGAGCCGGTTTATCCGGTACATCTGCTTTATATCGTACCCAAGAGAGAATAATCCCCACTCGGTAGATGCTTTGGCGTTTCCACGGAGTAGAAATCTTCGGTATCCCTGGTTCCCTTTTATTTGGCCGAATACCGTTTCAACTTCAACGGAACGCTGTTTCCGTAAATCTTCATATTGTTCCAATGCCTTACGAGACTTGGCTTTTAACCGCCGCCGCTTTTCATTCCATTCTACCCACCGGTTTCCCTTGGCCCTTTTACAAAGCTTCTTTTTCCGGCAGTATTTACAGGACCCGCATATATACGCTTCTTTGGTTGTCACGCACCCGGAGGGCGTCTTTTCTTTTTTTATCCCGCGACACGCAACCTTTCGTCCATTAGGGCAGATATAATAATCTTCATCTTCATGGTATTCCCAGTTGTCGCTTCTCCACGGGTCCTCCCGCCATTTTTTGCTTTGCT
>JAIRSS010000121.1 GCA_031255315.1 Spirochaetaceae bacterium | reverse complement strand
CATAATGGGAATAATAGAAAAAGCGAAAAAACAGAGGAGCCACGGACTAATAAAAGCATACCCCGCGACATCTTCCATAAACCGTCTTTTTTTATACTGAAGCGCTTGATTGTCACTCATAACCCGACTCCCTGTACCTTCATGCCACTACTGTGCGCTTAAAATTTGGTTTGCCCTGGTTATAAACCGGGAAGCGCCCTCGGACGAAGAAATACTCTTGCTCAAAACCTGTTGCGCAATATCCCGCAGTAACGCGAGAATCTCGCCGTTTGCCGCCGGATCGGGCTGGTCAATGTCACTTGAGTTTGCCGCCGCAAGGGAAACAAATTCAAAGGACATCTTCATATCGTTGTCCATCTTGGGGAGCAGATAGGAACGGACGTTTTCAGGAACAGGAACGCCGCGCTCGGCGAGAAGAATATCGTTCGCGCCAAGATCGTTCAGGAAGAAGTTAAATACCTTTGCCGCCAAATCGGGGTTTTCCGCCTTTGCCGCAATGCTGAAAAACATTGAAGGTTTGAGGTATGTCCCTTTTCGTTTCGCGTTATCGATGGTGGGAAAAAGAAGCATGCCGATGGGACGTTTCGCTCCGTTTGCCGTCGCGGTGAGCTGATTGCTCCAGATGTACTGCACCCACGACTGCCCCTTGGAAAAAGCGTCTTCTTCTATACTGACCGTTATAAAGGCCTCATCGGCGGGTATCAAAGCCCCCGCGTTGAGGAGTCTAAGCTGGAGATCCCAGTAATCCTTCAAAAGCGAGGGATCGGAAAAGCCCAGTTTCTTCCCGTCCGGGGTATAGAAAGACGCTCCGGTCTGCCGGAGGAATATTTCGAATACGACCTTCACATCAGTTGTACCAAGAGGCAGTGTCCTGACACCGGTCTTCTGGTAAATCGTCAGGGCCATATCCTCAAAGTCTTTCAATGTCCATTTGGTGGAATCAGGAACGCTGACACCGGCCTTTGCCAGTACCGCGGGATCGTAGGCCATACCCATCGCGTTGGTCCCCAGACTGATGCCATAGAGTTTACCGTTGAGTTTGCCCGCGGATAGAGCGGACGCCGGTATTTTGGACACGTCGATGACACCGCTCTGGGTATACGGGGTCAGGTCGAGCAACTGGTTCCGGTTTGCCCACTGCATGATATAGGCGTAGTCATGCTGAATAAGATCGGGAAGATTACCGGCGGAGGCCTGGGTGTTCAATTTATCCCAGTAACCGGCCCACCCGGTTGTCTCGGTTTCAATGGTAACGCCCGGATTGGCGCTCTGGTAAAGCTGCGCCGTTTTCAGGGTTCTCTCGTCCCTCACCGTATTGCCCCACCAAGTCAGGCGCATGTAGTTATCCCTGCCACTGACATCACCTTGCGAGCCCGCAAACAATGTTGTGGAAACTGCGACAAGAGCCGATAAAAATAACGCTTTTTTCATGAAATTCTCCTTCTATATATCTTGATTTAGTTCATATATATGAATATATTATTTATATATGAACTTATTCTTCTAGGATAAGGGTGAAATTCTTAGTTGTCAAGAGGAAATAAAGAAAAAATGGAAAAAAAAGGGCATCGTCTTTTACAAAGCGCTTTAGAGATACTGGACGCTGTGGCGGATAGCGCCGTGTCTCTGGGGTTCAAGGACATCTGCGGGCTTTTTCAACTCCCGAAAAGCACCATTCACAATCTGGTACAAACCATGCTGAATATGGAGTATTTGCAGAAAGATTTGACGGGACACTACCGCATTGGCATACGATGCTTCAAGACCGGAAACGCCTTCCGTCTGTCCGATCCCTTTACGGAGCGCGCCCGGCAAATCGTTGAGGAATTGCACCAGACCTGCAATGAAAATACCTGCTTTGCCGTACTGGAGCGTACCGACGTGGTCTATATCTATGAATTCGACAGCACCCAGGTACTGCGCGTCTATGCTCACGATGAAAAACGGAAGCCCGCCCATGCCACAGCGTTGGGAAAGGCGCTTCTTTCCGGTTATACCGATGAGGAGATACGTTCTCTTTATTCTTGTGAGGAGTTGCAGGTCTTTACACCTAGGACTCTGTGCAATCTCGACGCCCTCATTGAGCATCTCCGCGAAGTGCGCCGTAGCCATGTCGCTTACGATCTTGAGGAAACACATCCTCATGTAAACTGTATCGCGGTTCCAGTGATGAATTCCAAGGGCTTTCCTGTCGCGGCCCTATCCTTTACGTTCCCCACTTTTCGTGAAGAGGTAACGCAGGAGCAATTACTGGCGCTCCTGCAAGCCGCCGCCAGAAAAATGGAATTACTCTACCGTCTCTACGAGTGACGGTTGAAATCGAAAGCGGCGGGAGTGTGGAACTACTTTCCGCTCCCGGTTTTGATCCCTGCCTCCGCTTAATTTAGAGCCTGTCCCAAAACCGTGCGCTACGAGCACGGTTTTGGGACAGGCTCTTGCGGTTTTTCAGGCTTTTGGCCTTGATGAGCAGTTGTTTGACTTTGGCGGCAACCTCGGCAAGACGCCGGGTTCCCTGTATCCTCAGCTTGTTTACGGCTTTACGTACTGTAAGTTCGATGGGAAGAAAACTCATTTTAATACCGTCATGCGGGCGCAGCGAAACAATCCGGTGACGTGGATGCCCGCCTTAATTTCCCGCCGCCCGGCGGGCCCCTTCGCTCCCTGTAATGACGCGGACTACATTGAGGCATGACGTACGCTATGCGCATGATCCTTCGCAGTCGCCAGACCAGATGACATACACACTTTCTTCCCGCCGAACTCCCGTTTATTAGGCAACGCGCCTGTTTGACGAAAACAGGCTTTTTCCCGATAATGACAGATAATTGCCTCCTAAAACTTCAAATTGTGGAATGCAATCGTTTATAACGTGAGGCTGTTCCCCAATCGCGCGCGTTTAGCGCACAGTCAATGAGTTTTGGAACAGGCTCACTTGATTACTAAGGAGTATCCATGATCCGTATACCACGTCCTGAACTGGAGGGATGTGTTTCGCATATACTAGAAGCCCTGGGAATCCCCCGGGAAGAGGCGGACGATTCCGCCTGCATTCTGACGGCGGCTGACGCCAGAGGCATCCCAAGCCACGGCGTAGCCCATCTTGCCCGGTATATCTCCGGCATACAGGCGGGCCTCATCAAAGGGGGTGTTACTCCCACGGTTGTGCGGGAAACCCCTCTTTCCCGCGTCCTGGACGCCCAGGGAGGCATGGGTATGTCGATAAGCCGCAAAGCTATGGAGTGGGCCATAGAAACCGCCCGGAAACATGGAGCGGGGGTGTGCAGCATCCGCAATTCCAACCACTTTGGAATAGCCGGCTTTTATTCTGAAATGGCCGCCCGCCAAGACATGCTGGGCATAGCCATGACCAACACCGCGGCCCTGGGGGTCCCCACCTTTGCCCGGACCCCGATGTTCGGGACCAACCCCATCGCCTTCGCCGCTCCCGCCTGCGGGGGGCGCCTGTTCAGCCTGGACATGGCAACCACCACCGTTACCAGGGGGGCTATAGAAATTCTTGAGCGGGAAGGCGGGAAAATACCCCCCGGCTGGGCGGCCGGCGCAGACGGACGGCCTATAACTAATCCGGCGCGCCTCTTGGAAGACATGCTGTATCTCAAAGGCGGCGGCCTCCTCCCCTTAGGCGGCGAAGGCGCGGCGTCGGGCGGTTATAAAGGGTACGGCCTCGCCGTCATGGTGGACATCCTCACGGCCCTCACGTCAGGGGGAACCTTTGGCGCCGAGGTCCACGATTCGGCGGTTACCTCCGCCAGAGTCTGCCACTTCTTCATGGCCCTGCGTATAGACCTCTTCAGAGACCCTTCCGAATTTAAACAGGACATGGGCCGCATGTTAGACGCCCTCTCCAGCCTGCCCCCCGCGGAAGGCCGGGAGCGGGTCTACTACGCCGGGCTTAAAGGCCGGGAGGCGGAAGAACGCAGCAGCCGTGAAGGGGTTCCCCTCGCCGAGGATGTCTGGGAAACTATCAAAGCCTCGGCCCGGCTGCTGGGCGTTGCCGTGCCGCATAATCAGTAACGCCTGTTCCAAAACTAAACGAAACCGGACGGTATCGAATGAACCCGCCGCCGTCCGGTTCGCGTCATACCGCTTCCCGTTTGATCTTCTTGGTCGTAGTCATCTCCATAGGTTCGCTGAGGATCGTGGTCCGCTCTATCCGTTGGTACGGCAGGAGCCGCTGGTTTACTTCGGCGATGATCGCTTCTATCCGGGCTTTAACCGCATCTTTAGAAAAAGCGGCGTTGTTTTTTGAGGCGAAGAAATCAGCCGAGGGATACACCAGAGCTTCGATTCTTTCGGTCTTCATCTTCTTGTCCTGTACAAAACCCCGCACCAGAATCTGGTCAATCTCATCAAAGAGCTGAAATTCGTTTTCGATTTCTTCGGGGAAGACGTTTTTACCACCTTCGGTAACGATGACGTTTTTGGCCCTCCCGGTAAGGTAGAGGTAGTGTTCGCTGTCCATATAGCCCAGGTCGCCGGTCTTCAGGTAGCCGTCGGAGGTAAAGGACGCGGCGGTTTCTTCAGGCATCTCAAAGTAGCCCTTCATCACCATAGGGCCCTTCACTATTACTTCGCCCACCCCCCGCTCATCGGGATTCAGTATCTTCATATCTACCTGGGGAACGATTCTTCCGACGCTGGTTTCCTTATAGTGTTCCACCGGGTTCAGATTGATGATGGGGCTGGTTTCCGTAAGGCCGTAGCCTTGAACGAAGTCTATCCCCAGTTGGTTGTACTTTTTGAACACGCTGGGCGCCAGAGGGCCGCCGCCGCAAATGCAGATGCGCAGGGTGGTAAGGGAGGCTTTGTCCAGCAGGAATTTGAACATCTTCTTTCCGGGATTTACCCGAAACACCTTTTTGATGAAACCCGAAAGCCCCATCAGCGCCGAAATAGCCGCGTAGGCGGCCGGCCCCTTCTCCTTTATACCTCTGATGATACCGGCCAGTACCTTATTGAAGAGCATGGGAACCGCCAGCAGCATGGTGATCTTTCCCAGTCTGAGTTCCTTGAGTATTACCGGAGTTACCATTTTTTTCCCGAACACCACTTCCGCGCCCACGGATATAGTTTCGATGAACACCGCCAGCATGGTGTAGGCGTGGTGGAGGGGCAGGAGGGCATAGAAAACATCGGTAGAATAGAGCTGCATATTGCCCTGAGCCAGGTAACAGTCGGACACCAGGTTCTGATGGGTCAGCATGACGCCCTTGGGCTGCCCGGTGGTCCCGGACGTAAAGAGTATGGCCGCCAGATCTGTTTCCCCAGCTTGTTCAATCTCCGCCTCCGGCCCGTCAAGGTCATACACATAGGTCCCTACTCCCTTTTTAAGGGAAATTACCTGTTCCAGCTTTCCACCCGACGCATAGTAGCCGTATTTTTCCTCATCCACAAACAGAAACCGTACCTTTGCCGTCCTGAGCAGCAAATCGCTCTCCTCGTTTTTAAGCTGATAATCGATAGGCGTTACGACAGCCCCGGCAAAAAGAATCCCCAGGTACGCCGCCGCCCATTCGGGGGAGTTCTTTCCCGTTACCGCAACTTTGTCTCCTTTGCGTATCCCCCTATGGTGAAGCCACCGGGCAACGGCTTCGACAATCTTCAAGGATTCGTTGTAGGTAAGACTGATACGATCCGGTTCATACACGGTAAAACAGGGCCGCTCCCCGTAACGGGAAACGGTGATCCTGAACATTTCGGGGAGGGTCGGCCAAAGCCCGTTAAAGAAGGCCCCCCGGTATTCGTCTAAAAATGCCCACGCGTTTCGTTCGATATACATACTGTACCTCTGTGAATTTGGATGGAGGAACCCCGGATGCGGGATTCCGTAAGCGCTGACGCAGTTGTTGCAAAAATACTGGTTGTTTTATATTTTGACGCTGGATATTCCGGAAGGTTGCAGACTCTCTATCTTTTATTTCAAAAACGAGTATAGTGTACAGCATGAGGTTTCAATGAATCGTAGCAGTACCGGGCCGCTTCCGTCGCGAAAAGCGGGGTTCCCGGCCGTATTTGCCCTCTGTATCGCAGCCCTTTTTTTCGCCTCCTGCTCCGGCGTCGTAGAAGGCGTTCTCAAACAGGACGATTCGGCGGACTTTGAACTGGAAATATCCCTGGGAAAACAGATGGCCGGGCGGCTCCGTCTGCTTAACCGCGTCATGCGGGGCGGCGCCACGGGTACGGAAACACCCCTCCTTGACGGTCCCGCCATTGCCCGGTCCATGCAGGCGGCGCCGGGAATCTCCGGCGTGGTCCTGCACAACCTGGGGCCCGACGCCGTAGCCGGCGTTATTGCCGTGTCCCGTATCGACGCTTTTCTGGCCCTGCCGGAACAGGCGGCGGGAGCGCCGTTTATCCGGTACGATCCGGCGGGACGGCTCGTTGTTTCCCTGAACCTTACAACCGGCCCCCGGTTGCTCTCGCTCCTTTCCGAGGATGTCCGGGACTACCTTTCCACCCTGGCGGCTCCGGTAGCCACGGGGATGCCCCTGACCAGAGCGGCCTACCGGGAGATCGCGGCCTCATTGCACGGTTCGCAGGTAGCGGATGAAATCGCCGCCGCCCATATCCGCATCACTATCGAATTCCCCCGCCCTGTCAGGGAGGTGCGGGGAGGCTCCGTCCAGAGAGGACGCGCCCGTTTCGACCTTCCCCTGATTGACCTTCTAGTCCTTGAGCAGCCGCTGATATACGAAGTTGCCTGGTAGCCTACATTATGCGGCCGCGTGACAGATAATTCCCTGGAGTATGAAGAACCGAACGCGGATGGAGAGAAACCCTCAGGTATGCTGGTTTCTCTCCCATGTAATGGATACGTATCTTTATAGAACCAAAGGCTGGAACGTCTAAAACTTTGCCACCTCAGAGAATCGAACTCTAGACACAAGGATTTTCAGTCCTTTGCTCTACCAACTGAGCTAAGGTGGCAATATCATTACTTTACGCTTTTTACAAAAAAATGTCAATCCCCCCG
>JAIRSS010000210.1 GCA_031255315.1 Spirochaetaceae bacterium | reverse complement strand
GCGGACGAGGCGTTTCTTCGCGCCTGCCGGGAGGGCGGGGTAAACCGGGTAAGCCTGGGGGTCCAGACCTTTCACGAGCCTTCCCGCCGCATGGTTCACCGGGTGGGGGAGGGGAGCCTCCTTCCAGAGCGTCTCTCCCTGGTTTCCGCCCTGTTTCCCGGCGCGTTTTCCGCGGACCTCATATCGGGGCTTCCCGGACAGGTTGAAGCGGTTCTGATGCGGGATGTAGAAACCCTCCTGGCCTTCAATCCCGCCCATGTGTCCCTCTACGCGCTAACCGCCGATCCTCCGCTGCCGGGCAGCCCTCCCGGTGACGAGGCGGATCGGCTTTGGATTCGGGGCAGGAACGCCCTGGAAGAGGCGGGTTACGCTCAATATGAAGTATCCAACTTTTCCCGTCCGGGAAAGCAGTCGCGGCACAACATCCGCTATTGGCGCATGGAAAACTGGCTGGGCATAGGCCCCGGCGCATCGGGGACCGTCATCGACGACCGTACCGGTACGGGCCGGCGCTATACCGTACCGGCGGATGCCGGGGCGTACCTCGTTCCCGACGCCCGCCCGGAGATGGTTGAAGTTTTAGACCGGCGCACCCTCATCAAAGAAACCTTCCTGATGGGGTTCCGGTATGTTGAAGGACCAGACCGGGAACGCTTTAAAACCCGGTTCGGAACGGCGCTGGAAGCGTGCATCCCCGGCGTCCTGGAACGCTGGCAAAAGCGGGGCCTTTTGGACGGCGGAAAGCCGGCGTTAAACCGAACCGGACTTTTGCGGCTCAATCCCTTCCTGCTCGACGTCTTTGAGGAACTGGATGCGTCCGCCGGGAGAACTCACGTTAAGTAATCCGAGAGCCTCCGGTAGGTCTGATTGACCACCTGCTTTTTTTCTATATCCACATCGTCCCCCAGTTCGTCTATCAAAGATTCCAGGGCCGAAAGGCTTTCGTTGAGGCTGGTGTGGAAGCCCCGGGAACACTTGAACCAGTACGTCCCCGCTCCGTCGGTGAAAAGGCAGATAAAGCCCAGCACCTTTTTACCCGGCCTCCATACCGCCGGGGTTACGAGCAGGGGTATCCCGGCAAGCAAAGCGCCGGGGTTTTCCTGGGAATTGAAGCTGGCTTTCCGGGGCCATACCCGGTTGAGGGCGCCGTCTATTTCCAGGGTGGGAATCAGCGACAAGATGAGGGACAGCTTTTCATCTTGAAGCAGGGTATACGCGCCGTTCAGCACGACGGTCCCCCGCAGATTCTTGTAAATGGAGGGATCGGCAATATCGTCTTTTACTTGGGAGAGCTTCTCCCAGGGGAGGAGTACAGACTTCTTACCCTTGACGGTCTTGATGGAGAAAACCTCGCTCCCCAGCTTGATGGTGTTGGTAAAGTCCCGAATACGGCCGGAAGTTCTCCGCTCCTCGTTGGGGGCCCCGGCGGGGGACGTGCCGCCCAGGGCTTCGAATAAGCCGTCTTTGAGTCTTTCCAGGACCCTGTGGGGCAGGGGGGACACGGACATGGCGTACATGCGGGTAGTCCTGATGATTTCCCCCGCCACGATATACTGGGGGTCCATCTTGAACATCACCGAACCGGGATGGATGAGGATGTGGTCCGCCGTGAGGCTCCGGTACATCTCCCGCCCCTCCCGCACACAGACGAACTGAATGAGGCCCGCGGCCACTGCGGAAAGGTAGTCCTCCACCGGCCCCCCGGAAAGCAGCGGCAGCCCCATACCGGAAACGATCTCTTCAAGCTGGCCCGTAACATTGGCGATTTCCGCCATAGCCCGTTCATCCAGATAATTCTTCTCGCAGAACCGGTCCTTCCGGGGAGCGTCCCCATAGGCGCGGAACAATTTGAGGTAGGAAACAAAGTCCCCGTCCGGGTCCCGGAAGCGGTGGTGGGCCCGCCGCGCATCGGTCTCCTCACCGGGAGGCAGGACGTAGGGGCTTTGGGTAGAAAGAAACGCCGCCGCGATGATGGTCTCCTGGGTAACGTCGGGGTAGCGCAGGATGGCTTCTACGATGATCCGGGATTGCCGGGGGGGAAGGGGGAATTCAGTCATCATCGCGCCTATTTTGGAGAGGGTCCGGTCCGCTTCCAGGGCATCCAAGAGGTTGAGGGTCTCAACCGCCGCCAGAAGCCCTTCCCGGCCCGGCGGGGAGATGAAGTCGAATTCCTCAAAGGCGGTGACGCCCAAATCCGCCATTCTCAAAGCCACTTCGGAAAGATCCGTGCGAAAGATGTCCTCGGTGGTGAACAGGGGCCGGCTCTCAAAATCCTTACGGGAATACAAGCGGTAACAGGACCCTTCCCTGGTGCGGCCCGCCCGGCCTTTACGCTGGTTCGCCGCCGCCTTGGAAATAGGAGCTTCCACCAGGCTTGAGGTGAAGGTCCGGGGATTGTAGTAGTTGAGCTTGGACAAACCCGAATCAATCACCGCCGTTATTCCGTCTATCGTTACCGAAGTTTCGGCGATATTCGTGGCGATTACCGCCTTGGTTTTTCCCCGGGGAGGAATGTCAAAGACCCGTTCCTGCTCGTCCTTGCCAAGCCTGCCGTACAAGGGAACCAGATGAAGGCGCTTCCCCGCCGGCCCCATAGCCAGGCGGCCCATACAGTCTTTGATCATCTTTTCACCCGGAAGAAAGATGAGAATGTCCCCTTCCCGCTTTTCGTCGATGAACCGCTCGACAATCTCTTCGATTTTGACGAGCACGGCTTCCCCGGCAAGGCCGCCCCGGTGAAGGGCGCCCTCCGGCTCCCGCCGGTTTCGCCGTCCCTCACCGGACGTGGGCCCGTAGGGCATGAGCCCGCCGCCCTTTCCCGCTTGAACAGCCGGCGGGTCGTAGATGAGGGTGATGGGGTAGGTTACGGCGTCTATCTTTACCACCGGGACCTCCGGCGAGGCGACGCCGGGGCGTTCCCCGAAATACTCGGCAAAGACCTGCGCGTTTATGGTAGCCGATGAGATGATGACCTTGAAATCCCGCCGGGTTTCCAGAATCCGTTTGAGCAACCCCAGGATAAAATCAATGTTGAGGCTCCGCTCGTGAGCCTCATCCACCATCAGAAGGCTGTATTTTGAAAGCCAGGGATCCAGCTTCATCTCCTGGAGCAGTATTCCATCGGTCATAATCTTGATTTTGGTATGCTGGGTGGTCTTGTCCTCGAACCGCATCTTGTAGCCCACAAGGTCCGGCGCCTCCGTCTCCATTTGGCGGGCTATAAACTCACTTACCGACATCGCCGCAATACGCCGGGGCTGGGTAACGCCGATGATTCCGTTTTCGGCATACCCCGCCTCATAAAGGATTACCGGTATCTGGGTAGTCTTACCCGATCCTGTAGGGCTTTCGACCACGATCACCTGGTTATGCGCCAGGGCTTCCAGAATCAAGTCCTTATGCCGGTAAACCGGAAGTTCTAAATAATTCATAGAAGAATCATACCGGATTTGATCAATAAGTTTAACCGCCGGTTTAGCCGCCGCTTTGCCGGATTGCGTCGCTCCGCTCGCACTGACGGGCCGCCCCCGCACTGCGGTTGAATTCGGAATTGCTGCTCAAACACCGGCGCCGGTGGACTAACGGGGAGTATTCCCTGTAGGATGAGGACATCGTGATGGGCGGGCGGGTCCCCGCCCAAAACACGCCTTCCGGATGGGGGAAGCCTTCCCGTGCAGAGCAGCCGCAGGAAGGGCCGGGAAAGAACGCCGGGAGAGTTGTCAGAAGCGGCAAAAAGCGGCGGCCTCGTACAGGATGATGAACAGTGTCTGATATAACGGTTATAACAAGAAGGGTTCCGGTAAAAGCTCTGGATATAGTGAGCATCCTCCTGGCGCTGGGACTGACGGGGTTTTCCGCCTTTGAGGTCTATGTAAAACCTGGGGACACAACGCGGGTGGTAATCAGCGGTTCTTCAGGCCGGGAATGGGTTTTCCCCCTCAACGCGGATGAAATGGTGGCGGTTCCGGGACCGTTGGGGGATACCCGTGTACGAATCCAAAACCGCCGCGCCTGGGTGGAATCCTCGCCCTGTACCAACCAGGTCTGCGTGGCCGCGGGGCAGGTTCATAACCCGGGGGACTGGGCGGCCTGCCTGCCGAATGCTGTCTTTTTACGGATCGAGGGAAACCCGGACCATGCGAATGTTCCCGACAGCACAACCTGGTAGGGCCGCGGCAGACGCGGTTCCAGGAGGCGGCCCCGCCGGTGGGGGAAATTTGCAATGCCCCGAAACCCGTAAAAGCCTTGCCCTGCTGGGCGCGTGTTGCTTGTTTTTTTCTACCATCGAATATATGATCCCCAAGCCGCTGCCGTTTATGCGCATCGGCATAGCAAACCTGCCCCTCATGCTGGCGTTGGATATTTTTCCCTTTCCCGTTTTCCTGGTATTGACCGCGCTTAAGGTTCTGGGCCAGGCGCTGATCACCGGAACGCTGTTTTCGTATGTTTTTCTTTTTTCCCTGACGGGAACGTTTTTTTCCGCTGTATTCATGTACGGACTCCGCCGGCTGCTGGGACGGAACCGTATCAGCTTTATCGGGATAGGCACGGTGGGGGCCATGATGTCTAACATAACCCAACTGGCTCTGGCGTGGTTTTTTGTTTTTAAGAACAACGTGCGGTACATTGCCCCGCCCTTGCTGGCGGCGGGAATGATCGCCGGAGCCGCCCTGGGGCTTTTTTGCGAATATTTTTCCAGCCGCTCCCAATGGTATGCCCGGCGCAGGGTGCGGTGAAATCTCCATGAAAGGATTAGAACGCTTCCGCATCAGACGGCGCAAAATATACCAGGAGCTTTTCAGCGCTCAGGCCTTGTGCATCGCGGGACTCCTTATCATGCCCGCCCTGCTGTTTAACCCTGATACTGTTCTCAGAATCTTTCAGTTTTTCTATTTTTATTTTTTATCCTGGCTTTCGGGGAAGAAAAATAATCCGTTTATAACGGCGGCGGTCATCCTGGGTATTGTGCTATTCAATCTTCTTGCGCCCTACGGACGGGTTTTATTTTCCGCCGGGGCGTTCACGATAACTCAGGGCGCTCTTATGGCCGGCATTCACCGGGCGGTAACTTTGGAGGGGCTTATCATGCTTTCCCGGTTCAGCATACGCCGGGATTTGAGAATTCCCGGCGGCTTTGGGGAGCTAATCGGCGAATCCTTCCGGCTCTTTGCCCTGATTATGGACTCCCGGCGGCGCATTACCCGGAAGAATCTTATAGGAGATATTGACGCCCTCATGCTCGAATTGAGCGGAGACATCCCGCCGTCCGTCCAGGAGGAAGCCGCCGCTTCCGGAAGCGCCGCCGCCGAACCGCCGCCCGGCCCGGCGGGGTATATCCTGCTTGCCGCCGCCGTTATGCTGGCTTGGCTTCCCCCGATCCTGCAGTGGGTCAAACTGCGGTGATACCGGCTGTACACGGATTAAGAACGGCAATCCCCGCCGCCCGTGGGTTTCCTCCCGTCCGCCGGTCAGCTATTGATACCCCGCCAAAAGCGTGGTACTATACCTCCAACGCCTTTTGGGACGGGAATTACAAACAAGGGGGAGCAGGAAAGCCGTCATGACATGCGCATTGTCCGTATCAATCACCGCGGCTGAACCCGCCCCCGGCTGCATCCGCCGCCGCTTCTGCTGCGGGGCAATCACCGGCGGCGCACAAACGCGGCGCGGCGCATACCGGACAGAGGACGACAACCCGGTATTCATTATTCCTGTCGTGAGGTATTTTCGGGCCGCCCCCCCCCCCCAACAAAAGAAATCTAGAGGAGGGAGAACGAGTAATGAGCGGGCGGCAGGGGGCGGGGCGGAGGAAACGGCTGTTCAGGGACTGTTCGAGACGTTCAGT
>JAIRSS010000183.1 GCA_031255315.1 Spirochaetaceae bacterium | reverse complement strand
GCATATCTTCCGCGTCTTCGCCGCGGCCCAGGCTCCAGCCGTTTGAGACCATCGAAGACATGCAGTCAAGGATGGTTTTCTTGTTTTTGTTGCTGACGCCGTTCATATCAAGCACCGCGTCCCCTATTTCCTATATATTTGCCGGGTAATCATTGGGAATTCCGTTCACGCCGCGCCTCCGTTGCGGCCTTCGGCCCGTCTGCCCGCCTGCTCCCGCCTGAGCGTTCTGTTTTTGGGGGTAGAAGCGCTCTACCCCCTTACGTAATCCAACCGGAATTGGGCGGCGGCGGCGCGTTACTCCTCCCTGCCGGAGAGCCGGGTCGACGGTGCTGGTCTATGCCGGAGACTTCGCCGAAGATACGGACGTTGAGGTGGGCGTCCCCCTTTGAGGACGCGGCGTAGTAGCCCTCCGGGGTAAAGCAGAGCCATTCCCCGTCGTTAAAACTGATGAGTTGGGCAATCTCTTTGCCCGTGTCCGCGTCCCACACCCGCACCGTCCCAGCAGACGAAGCCGAGACGATGCGCCGCCCGTCAGGATGTACACTGCTGAGAAAAAATAACCCGTAGTGAGGGTGCGCAGTTCCCGTCCGCTCTCCGCGTCCCATACCTTCACGGTACCATCATCCGAAGACGAAACGATGCGCCGCCCGTCAGGGCTGTACGCCGCTGAATTAACCCTATCGGCGTGGCCTTGGAGGGTACGGAGTTCCCGTCCGCTCTCCGCGTCCCACACCCGCATCGTCTTATCCCATGAAGCAGAGACGATACGCCTCCCGTCAGGACTGTACACCGCTGAGGTATAAAAAATATCACCGGGTGCTCTGAAGGTGCGCAGTTCCCGGCCGTTCTCCGCGTCCCACACCTTCACCGTATCCCCGGAAGCCGAGACGATGCGCCGCCCGTCAGGGCTGTACGCCGCTGATCTAACATAACCCCCATGCCTCACCAGAGGGAACACCGCCATTTCCTGGGCCGCCGCCGCCGCGCACAGGCTCAGTGCCATAACCATGAAAACGCCGGAAGAAAAAACCCTCTTCTTCATAAAACCCTCCATCATATACTGTGGGGTGGGACGGGAAGAAACCTCCTGTTCACTACCGTCATTGCGGGTGCGCGGCAAAATGCCGGGCGAAGCAATCCAGGGAAGCGTCCGCTTGCCTGGATTGCCCGCCGCCCGGCGGCCCGCTTCGCCCCTCCCCATGAGGCAGGCTGCATTGAGGCGTAATGTAACGCTCTACGCCTGATCCTTCGCGGCCTCCAGGGGCCGGATATCAGACGCGCTTTGTTCCCGTCGAACTCACGTTTACTTGATTATATACATAAATAATACCGTCATTGCAAGTACGCGGCAAGGCGCCGGGCGAAGCAGCCCGGTACGGGAGTCCGTAGCGCTCCCGGAATACCGGGCGGCCAGCCGGAGCGTCCACTCATTGCTCCGTATCAGGGCGTACAGGCTGATTTGACTAAAAGGCGGAACTGAGGTCCCCGGATTAACCGGATTAACCCAGATTTTTCGTATCAAACGCGGCCATACTCTGTGAAAATCCGGGTAATCCGCGAACCTTCGTATTTTCTATACAGCCGTATATATAATGAGCCCGCCCCGTATGAGTGCGGGACAGGCTCGCGCGGCTCCACGGTTTTAACCGGGTGAAACCGCGGGCTTCAATGGGCGGCGGACGGCGCCTTCACGCCGCAGACCGCCCCGGGCACATTACCAATTCCCGTTCTTGAGTACCGCCAGGGCTCCCGCAAGACGCGCCGCGGGGACCCGGTAGGGCGAACAGGACACATAGTTCAACCCCGCCCGGTAACAGAAATCAATCGTCTGGGGATCGCCGCCGTGTTCGCCGCAAATACCCGTTTTGAGATCGGCGTTGACGGAACGGCCCTGGACCACCGCGTTGGAAACGAGGAACCCTACGCCCTCCTCGTCTATGGATTTGAACGGGTCCACATCCAGAACATTCTTTTCCAGGTACGAAGGCAGGAACGAAGCCACGTCATCCCGGCTGAAGGCGAAAGTCATTTGGGTAAGATCGTTGGTCCCGAAGCTGAAGAAGTCGGCGTATCGGGCGATATGGGCCGACCTGATGGCGGCGCGGGGAACCTCGATCATGGTCCCGATCTGGATCGGCACCGTTACCCCGGCCTTGGTGAACACCCTGGTAAGGACCGCTTCCGCGTTGGGGCGGAGCAGTTTGAGCTCCCGGGCGGTAACCACGATGGGGATCAGTATCTCCGGGTTCACGGGAATATTCTTCTTGACGCAGTCCGCCGCGGCCAGGGCGATGGCTTCAACCTGCATATCGTAGATTTCCGGGAAGGTAACCGCCAGGCGGCAACCCCGGTGCCCCAGCATGGGATTCGCTTCTTTGAACCGGTCGAGCTTAGGCGTCAGTTCCCGGGGGCTTAGGTCTAAAAATTCCGCAAGCTCGTTGATTTCGTCCTTCGTATGGGGAATAAATTCGTGGAGCGGCGGGTCCAGCAGCCGGATGGTTACCGGCTTGCCGCCCATAGCCTTGAATATACCGAAAAAGTCTTTCCGCTGTAAGGGAAGGATCTTCTTGAGCTCCGCCTTCCGTTCCGCCGGGGAATTCGCCACGATCATAGCCCGGAAGTGGATGAGCTTCTCTGGGGCGAAGAACATGTGCTCCGTACGGCACAGGCCCACGCCTTGCGCGCCGAAAGCAATGGCCCGTTTGGCGTCTTCCGGCAGATCGGCGTTGGTTCTGACATCAAAACCTTTGAGGCTGCCCCGCACCGAAGAGGCGCGGATATCGTCGCACCATGAAAGGAATGTATTCATGTCCCCGGACATGCCCGGCTTCACCAGGGAAAGCTGCCCTTCGTAGACCTCGCCGGTGGAACCGTTTATGGTAAGCCAATCCCCTTCCCGGAAAATCTGCCCGCCGATGACGGCCTTCTTCCCCTGAACGGCGACCTCTTTGGCGCCTGCTACGCAGGGAGTGCCCATGCCGCGGGCGACTACCGCCGCGTGGCTGGTCATGCCTCCGGTAGACGTGAGAATGCCCTGGGAGACTACCATGCCGCCTATATCTTCGGGGCTCGTATCCTTACGCACCAGAAGCACTTTCTGTCCCCGGATGTGCCAGGTTTCGGCGTCCGCGGCGGAAAACACGATGCGTCCGCAGGCGGCGCCCGGCGAAGCGTTAAGCCCCTTGGTGAGCGGCACGGCCGTCTTGAGGGCCTTGGGGTCTATCATGGGATGCAGGAGCTGGTCCAGCAGATCGGGACTCAGCCTGCGGATCGCCGTATTCTTGTCGATAAGGTTTTCTTCCACCATATCAACGGCGCATTTCACCGCCGCCGCTCCGGTACGTTTCCCGTTCCGGGTCTGAAGGATAAAGAGCGTACCCTGCTGAATGGTGAATTCTATATCCTGCATATCCCGGAAATGATTTTCCAGCCGGTCCTTGATGGCGGTAAGCTGGTCGTAAATTTCCTGGTTTTTCTTCGCCAGGGCGGTGATCTTTTCCGGCGTCCTGATGCCGGCCACCACGTCTTCCCCCTGGGCGTTCATCAGATATTCGCCGTAAAATTCTTTTTTCCCCGTGGAGGGGTCCCGGCTGAAACAAACGCCGGTTCCTGAGTCGTTTCCAAAGTTGCCGAACACCATGGTCTGAACATTGACCGCCGTACCTTTGAGGCCCCGGATCTCGTTGAGCTGCCGGTACCTGATGGCCCGCTCGTTCATCCAGGAACCGAACACCGCGTTAACGGCGCCCCACAGCTGATCATGGGGGTCCTGGGGGAATTCGGTTCTCGCGCATTTCTTGACGATTTTTTTGTACTCTCCCACCAGCTTTTCCAGATCAAAGGCGGTAAGCTCCGTATCCAGTTCCACTTTCCGAACCTTTTTGATTGCGGCGATGGCGGCCTCAAAGTCCTCGCTGGGAACGCCCATGACGACGTCGCCGTACATCTGAATAAAGCGCCGGTATGCGTCCCAGGCGAACCGGGGGTTCCCGGTCTGCTGGGAGAGGCCCTGCACGGCCCTATCGTTCATCCCCAGGTTAAGAATAGTGTCCATCATACCGGGCATGGAAACCGCCGCTCCTGAACGAACCGACACCAAAAGAGGATCATCAGGATCGCCGAGTTTTTTACCCATCACCTGCTCCAGCCTTGTCAAATGGTCAAGAACCTCCTCCTCAAACCCGGGGGGATACGCTTGGTTGTTCTCATAAAACGCGGCGCACACTTCAGTAGAAATCGTAAACCCAGGGGGAACCGGGATGCCAAGATTGGTCATCTCCGCAAGATTGGCGCCCTTACCGCCAAGCGTCTCTTTCATTTCCGCAGATCCTTCGGCCCTGCCTTCGCCGAAGAAAAATACATGCTTTTGACTATCCATAAAATCCTCCGTTACTATGACTATAGATGTTTATCGACAAAAAGTGAATGGGGGCTGATCTCTACGCGGTAATTCTGAATGCAATCATCGGACGGCGCAGACCCTCCCGTGGGCGGTTGTTTTGAATTCCCACGCGCTGTTCCATATCTACCGGCCTTGACACGCGCTTCTTTTTTCCCATGATAATACAGGTATGGATGAATGTCATGTAACGCGCCGCTATTTGGAAAGCCTGACCACTCAGGAATTGACCGTTTTGGCGGATACCGCGGGTATTGATATCCCGCCGGGATTAGATCGTCTTTTTATTATTGAAGAAATACTGGAAGCGAAACACGATGATGAATCCGGTTCAACGCTCCGGGAAGAGTCCCTCGTGGAGGAAGCGGAATTCTTAGACCCTGCGCCGCTGCCGGAGCGCTATAATATAACGTATATAAAAACATTGATTCGGGATCCCTTGTGGGTCTTTGCGTTTTGGGAAATCAAGAGCCACGACAAGGAATTTTACGAAAAGATTCAGAATTTTGACGGTTATTTCTTAAAGGTGGTTCCGGCGGCGGGAGAGCGTTCCGGCCATATCCCGCCGCCGGAGGACGCGAAATCCGCGCCCTCCCGGAAACAGGCCGTTTCCGGCCTGTCTTTTACGGTGCCGGTGGGAAAAGAGGACACCGCCTGGTATCTGGGCTTTCCTCCGGACTATTCGGGAAAAGACGCGGCGGGAGGCGGATGGTTCCGGGTGGAGCTCGTGGCGCGCTGGGGGATGGAACACGCGGTGTTAGCGGTTTCCTGCCCCTTCAGGCTGCCGTCCCTCTTGCTGCCGGAGACGGCAAAGCCCCCCCGGAGTCTCCTGGCCGACCTCTCCGCAATGGATGAACTTCAGGTATTACGTAATGGAGACCGCCGGTCCCGGCTCCCCCGGCGCCGGTAAACAGAAGGACCCGGTATGGGAAACCCGCAGGTAATTTCAATCGTACTCAACGCGCATCTCCCCTTTGTCCGGCGTTCCGTTCCCATGCGGGTACGTTCCGCCCATTCCGAATCTTCGTATACCGCTCTGGAAAACGGCGCCGCCGGGCCAGATCCGGTTTTGCCCCCGGACGCATCCGCGCCTGACAATGCAGGGGTTCCCGAAAACCGTCCGGAAGCGGCGGCCAAGGTCCCGGAGGGGATCAAATTCTCAACGGAAGAACAATGGTTTTTTGAGGCTCTTTCAGACACCTATATCCCCCTTCTTGAGGTGTTTGACCGTCTGGAGCGGGATCATGTCCCCTTCCGCCTGGGCGTTTCCTTTTCCCCCCTCCTTTGTTACATGCTTCAGGATGAGTATTTGCTCCGTCAGTATCTGCATTATGTGGACGCTCAAATTGAATTCGGGGCCCGGGAAATGGAGCGGACGGAAGCCGATCCGGAAGTTCACGCCCTCGCCCGGATTTATTACGACCGGGCGGTGGACAAGCGTATCCTTTTTACCGGGCGGTACGAGGGAAAGATACTCAATATATTCAATCATTATCAGCAGAAAGGCCGCATTGAGATTCTGACCACGGCGGCTACCCACGCCTTCCTTCCTTTTTATACCGGGTATCCTGAGGCGGTTCAGGCTCAAATTGAGGTCGCCCTTTCCTCGTGCAGGCATTTCTTCGGGAAGATACCCCACGGATTTTGGCTTCCCGAACTTGGCTGGTCCCCGGAATTGGACGCTTATCTTAAGGCCTATGGTTTCAATTACACCATCGCCGACACCCACGCCGGTATTTTAAGAAACCCTGAAACATCCCTGGGCAGTTTTTATCCTGTCAAGACCCCTTCCCAAACGCTGGTTCTGTTTCGGGATTTTCGCGCCTGCCGGGATATTCAGGATCCGGAAACCGGTTACCGGTCTTCCCCGCTTTACCGGGATTCCCACACAGACGCGGGGTTTGAATTGCCGGCGGACCTGGTTGCGCCCTTCCTGAACACCCGCCGGGGCCGGGTCAGAACCGGATACGCCTATGGTACCAATGGCGGGCGGGGGCGGAAAAAGCAGGTTTACGATTTCACCCGCGCGCTGAACCTTGCCCGGGAACAGGCGCCGGCCTTTCTTGACGCCCGTCTTTTCTTCCTGCGCAAGGCCAAAGAACTGGGGGAGAAGGAGCCTGTCAGTCTGTGCGCCTACGACGCGGATACCTTTGGCCGTTTCTGGTATGAAGGCCCCGCGTTTCTGGAAGCTCTTTTCCGTGAAGGGGCGGTTCGGCGCGATCTGTGTTTCCTGACTCCGGGGGAATATTTCTGCAAGCAGAACCGCCAGGCCATACCCACCGTGATGCCGGAATTTTCATCCTCCGGGGTCAACGGGTACGCCGAATCCTGGCTGGACGCGTCCAACGACTGGATGTACCCTCATGTAACGCGTTCCCTGGAACGGATGCTGGAACTGGCGGATCGGTTCCCCAACGACGCGGGCCTCAAGGAACGCGCGCTGAACCAGGCCGCGCGGGAAATCCTTCTGGTTCAATGCTCCGACTGGCCGCGTATGCTCTACAAACAGGAATACGCCGGGTATGCCCGGAATCAGATCGAGATGGCGTTACGAAATTTTACCACGATATACGAAGCCCTGGGGAGTAATTACATCAGCACCGAATGGCTTACCAACCTGGAAAGGCGGCATAACTTCTTCCCCAACATTAACTACCGGGTTTTCCGGCGCAAGCGGTACTAATCGTATTCACCGTTGAACCGGGGTCCGCCGAATCCCTGGTT
>JAIRSS010000104.1 GCA_031255315.1 Spirochaetaceae bacterium | reverse complement strand
ATTTGTATATCCGGGCCTCAGGTGTCGCCGGGCTATCTTAACCGTCCCGATGAAACCGCCAAAAGGTTTATAAAAGGAGCGGACGGTTTGGTAAGATACCGTACAGGGGATCTTGGAGAATGGGATGATAACGGCGAATTGCGATACCGGGGGCGCGTTGACAATCAGGTGAAAATCAGCGGATACCGTATTGAGCCGGGAGAGGTTGAAATAGCGATGTTACGGCACGGTGGGATTCAGGCGGTGAAGGTATTTGTTAAAGATGGAACAAAACTCGCGGCCTATTATGTTCCTTTCGAAAAGCAGCTTGCGGCCGCGGACTTGCGAAAATACCTTTCAGAATCGCTACCGGAATATATGATACCCCGGGAATTTATACCGCTGGATAAAATTCCGCTGAACCCAAGGACAGGCAAAGTTGACAAAACTCTTTTATTATGACATTCGCGATACCTTGTCGGATTACGAATTGTCCTATGTATGCGCGGCAAGGAAACGCAGGGCGGAACGGTATATGTTTTACGCTGATAAAGCGCGCTGCCTTGCGGCGGGGTATCTCTTGGGGCGCTGTTTGGGCCTTGACGAGGAGAGGTTTGTTAAAAACCAGTTTGGGAAGCCCTACGCGCCGGGCAGCGGCATTTACTTCAATCTTTCGCATGGAGGAGATTATGTTGTGCTGGCGGTTTCTGAACGGGAAATCGGAGTTGATATTGAACCCATTGGGGATGGCAATAACGCGGATATGTTCCGCGCCTTCACAAACGACGAGCGCGTATGGATGAAATCGCAGAGCGGAAACGACGTTTTTTGCCGGTTATGGACGGCGAAAGAATCGATTATGAAAGCGACGGGGAAGGGCCTGAGCTTGCCGCCGGAAAGTTTCAATGCCGTGCCGTGCGGGAACTCCGCGATAGAGGCGGACGGCAGACGGTGGATACTGGAAAGCGTTTTTTTTGATAATCACATTATATGTACGGCTGTTGAGCGGCAGGCAAATGAATAGGGAAGGAAATAAATGTGTGGAATATCGACAAACTCCTAGACAGGGAAAAAGTCTGAAAGGAAGGCAGCGATGATAATCAATAAAAAGTTCAGGGAATTCGTATTCGAGAACTCTGAAGGAAAACGCGCGGCGATTTATCTTACCACCTTTGCGAACGGCGTGTTTATGGCGCTTATGATGTACGCGCTGTCAGTCGGGCTTGACAATTACAGTGAAAATAGCGAAGTGTCGCTCAGGGCAACGCTGATGTTTACGCTGTCGCTGGGGGCGTACTATTTTACGCAGAAATACGGCGGAGATATATCCTCAGCGTCAATAATAAAGGGTATTTCAGAACTGGAACTGCGCGTAATAGACAAACTTCGACGCATAGACTACGATACGTTTCAGACTTTTAGCCCGGAACTGATTTACGCCACAATCGGTGGCGACAAATACACCGCAATAATGGCGGCAAGGTTCCTCATCCCCACCATGTCGGCATTTGTCGTAGTCATTCTGACGGGACTGTACCTGTGCACGGTATCGATACCCGGAGCGCTGTGTGTCGCGGCGGCGCTTATCGCGCTGATTCAGATTCGCGGGCTGCTTGACGCCGCAATCGGAGAGCGCGGCAAAGATGACTCCGCCGCAACGGACAAATTCACGATGTCGCTCAACGACGTGGTTGGCGGCTTTAACGAACTCAAAATGAACCGCAGAAAATCCGACGCTCTGTTTAATCATAAAGTTAAAACCGCAAGCGAGGAAAAGGGAAAACGGATACTTGGCACTGAACTGTACAGAACCCGCTCGATTGTGTTGGAACAGGCTATACTATTCCTGCCCTTGGGATTGACGCTTTTTGTGTTGCCATCGTTCTTCACGATTGACGCGCAGGATTTGGTTAAAATCATCTCGGTTACTTTGATAGTAATATGGCCGGCGTACACGCTGGTGCAGTTCGGGCCGATTTCGACGGCGGCGGCGGATATAATCGACAAACTCAAAGATTTTGAGGCGCAGCTTGACAAAACGGAACTTGAGCCGGATATTAATGATCCAGCGGATTATCCGTCCGCGCCGGAATTTACGCGAATTGCCTGCCGGAATATCGGCTTTGAATATCCGAAACGTTCCGGCGACGTCAAACCTTTTATTTTGAAAATTGAGGAATTTTATCTTGACAAAGGCCGGATAGTCATGATGCGCGGCGGAAATGGCAGTGGCAAGAGTACCTTTATGCGGCTTCTTGCCGGACTTACACGACCGTCCGAGGGCGCCATTACGGTTGATGGTGTGAGCGTGACGGAAATCGGCGACGCGAACTACCGCTCGCTGTTCTCGCTGGTGATGGCGGACTTTCACTTGTTTGACCGGTTTTACGGTAATGAAAGCATTGATACAGATAAATTGCGAAAGTGGGCCGTACAGCTTGGTTTGGACAGCAAGGTAATAGACAAGAGCGAACTTCCGACCATAAGCCTGTCGAGCGGCCAGAAAAAACGCATGGCGTTGCTTGCGGCGATTATGGACAATCGCCCTGTGCTGCTGCTTGACGAGGTCGCCGAGGACTTCGATCCCGTTATGCGAGAGAAATATTACCGTGAAATATTACCGGAACTGAGAGCCGAAGGCTTCACGCTATTTATAATATCTCATGATGACAGGTATTACGACATTGCCGACTGCGTTCTGACTATGCGGGAGGGCGGTATTGTCGATCTTGACAGTAAAGAATGACGTTGCTGTCCGCATTGCGGCAGTATCCCCGCCGGGGAAAGACTGCGGGGACGGACATAATCGTAAAGGGGAAGCGCAATTCGGGCGCGAGGTACAGATAAGCGGTCGAACTCACGTTCAGTAATAACCGTGCTTTTGGATTTTGCATAGAGCATCGTGTAATCTTCCGTGTTTCAAAGTTCCGGCGGCTAAGAGCCTGGCGCGCGTCGTGCATAAAAGATATGCAAAAGATTCACAAGTACAACAGACTCTAAAGCCGCCGGGGAGTTAGGGCGATTTTTCCGATATGAGAATCGCCGCGCCCATAAGCCCCGCATTATCTCCAAGACGGGCTTTTTCGATGCGCAGATACGATGGATCAATCATGTATGACCGGGCCTTTTCTTCAAGCATGGTCAGATATCCCTCACTACGCAGGGCAATGGACCCGCCGACGATAAACAGGTCCGGGTCCACAATGCAGGCAATATTCCCGACAGCCCGGGCCATAGTATCAATACACCGTTCGATGATTTTAACAGCCGGTGGCTCCCGTTTTTTACGGTACAATTCATCGTATAATTCCCTGGTATCCACACAACGGTTGTATACAGCCCAGGTCTGCCTGAAAAGGGCTTTACCGCCGCATATTTCATTAATGGAAGCGGGGTTTGCGCCGCCGCCAGGGTGAGGGTCGTCACAGACAATAAGGTTGTAGGCTTCCCCCGCCGAGGAATGAGCGCCGTTTATCAATTCTCCCCGGTATACATAAGCGCCGCCTATGCCGGTGGAAATCGTGATATAAAAGACCGACTGGAAACCTCTGCCCGCGCCCAAAACAGCCTCCGCAAGTCCGGCCATATTAGCGTCGTTGTTAAGAACCGTTCTAAGGCCGGTCTTTCCCTCGACATATTTCACCAACTCAAAATTATTCCAGCCGTACAGGTTGGGCGGGTTGAGTACCTTTCCGGCGGAAAAGTCCAGCGGACCTGGACAACCAATACCGATGCCGCCGCATTGGTCCTTCCGAGCAAGGATAAAATCAATGAGTTTATCCATATTGGCCTCTGCCGAAAGACTGGTTTCATTGGGAATCTTCATCATAGTAATGATTTCATACTCTTCTGAAAATTCCGCGCAGCGAAGATGCGTGCCTCCAATATCAATGCCAATGGTATGCATAATTGCTCCTTACAACCCCGGATATGGCGTTTATGTATGCCGTTTCGGGCATGCATTCACTCATAACGCCTCCTTCATGTTTAGAATTCCGTTTTTTTCCGCTACGCCCCTGAACCGGAGCATCGCTTCCGCGCTAAAAGGTTTTGGGTTTACCGTAAAGCAATACTTTCTGCCGGTTAGGGAGTATTTCCCTGCGGCCAGGGGATTGTAGTTAAGCAGTTCGTAGGCGGTATCCGCATAGACGCCGCTGATAAAAGCGCTGATTGCCCCAATATTTTCATCATCCGCGGTAAAACCGGGGATCAGGGGTGTACGGACTAATACCCTGGAAGCATGGGGACCGGAAAGGAGCCGGCTCAGGTTTTCCAGGATAAGGGCGTTGCCCTGACCGGTCGCCTCCTGGTGGCGTTCATTATCGAAGATTTTACAATCGGCGATGATCGTATCCGACACGTCCGCCGCCGCGTCCACGATTTCCGCCGGGGCAAACAGCGAGGTTTCTATTGCCGTGTGAAATCCCGCCCCGCGGCAGGCGGCAAGAAGCGCCAGGGTAAATTCCGGCTGGGCCAGCGGTTCTCCGCCGGAGAGCGTAACGCCTCCGCCATGATTAAAGAATACCCTGTCCTTTTCCAGTTCAGTGATAAGTTCCCCGACGCTTACACGCCGGCTGTCCCAGACAAGGGCCCGGGTTGGGCAAAGGCGCATAGGCAGTTGGAAGAGAGCGGGATCGTCAATAAAAGGCGAATCATTGATGAGCAGTCTGTCGTGGTCCCAGCATAAGGGACTAGAGTGATAAGCCTCCGCCGCCTGGGTGCAGGCCCGGCAATGGATGCATTTTTGTTCAAACCACACGGGCCGGGACGCGAAGTCAAGACCTTCCGGGTTTTGACACCAGCGGCAGTTGAGGGGGCAGCCTTTTAGAAACACGGTAGTTCGGATGCCCTGTCCATCATGAACAGAAAAACGCCGTATATCAAAAATCGTCCCGGGTACGCCCCACTCCGCAGACATCATCGTTTACAGGCTTCCATACGCGGTGCGGGCGATAATTTCGTCCTGGAGTTTTCCCGCAAGTTCGGTAAAGTAGGCGGTATAACCCGCGACACGCACGGTAAGGCTGTGGTATTGATCGGGGTTCTTCTGAGCGGCCAGCAAGTCCTCCCGGCGGACTACATTGAATTGGATATGGGGAATCTCCAAATCCACAAAAGACCGGAGGAAGAGGCTGAATTTTTCTATGCTTTCAGGACCAGTAAAAAACTCGGGAAGAAATTTCATATTGAGGAGGCCGCCGTTGGAAGTGAGCAATTTGTCGAGCTTGGATACCGACTTGAGTACCGCGGTCGGTCCGGAAAGATCCCGTCCGTACATAGGCGACATGCCGCCATCCGCCAGGGGCGTAGCGGAAAAACGTCCGTCAGGAGAGGCGCCTACCATTTCACCCATAGGTATATGAGCGGATACAGTATACATCCCCGTGTGGTACGGTCCGCCCCGGTAATTAGTATAGGATTCCAGCTTTCCGCGAAAATAACGCGCCCACTTGGCCCCCAACTCATCCACCCAGTCTATATCGTTGCCATATTTGGGAGCCCGGTGGATCAACATCTGGCGCAGGGCTTCCCGGTCCTGAAAATTCCTTTCCAGGGCGGTCAAAAGCTCCGCCTTTTCAATGAGCTTTTCATCAAACACCAGAGATTTGACAGCCGCCAGGCTGTCGGCAAGGTTGGCAATCTGTATCATCTGAATACCGGAAAGATTGTACCGCGCGCCGCCCCGTGTAACGTCCATGCCTGTTGCCATGCAGTTCTTTATTACGGTGGAAAGAAAGGGAGTTGGCAACAGTTCAATATGAGCCTTTTCCACTTCTTCACAACAGGCGATCATCTTTTCGATATACTGATCCAAGCAGGCGGCAAAGGCGTATTCCAACTCCTCGAAGGTTTGGTACTCTGCCAGGCTGCCGTAGTTTTGGGCGATCTGTTTTCCGGTAAGCAGATCCTTCCCTCCTGTGAGGGTGATTTCCAACACCTTGTTCAGGTTGAACATCGCCGCGTCGCTCCAGCCAAGGTTATTCCCTTGGGTGGTAAGTTCCACACAGCCGACAACGGCATAGTTTTTAGCGTCCCGCTCATCAATACCAAGATTTTCCAGCGCCGGGATCACTGATTCGTCATTAAAGAACTGGGGCATACCGGAACCCCGGGCTACCACCCGGATTGCCTGGCGCAACAGTTCCTCAGCGGTACGCTTGTGGAGCCTGACCGAAAGATTTGGTTGAGGCAGTCCCAGATGTTCCTGAGCCTTTAACAGCAGGAAGGACAGATCATTGACAAAGTCGCCGCCCTGTTCATCCTGTCCGCCGATAATGATGTTAAAGCCGATGGGAAAACCGGCAAAGTACCTGGCGCTGTTCCGGTTCCGCATATACACAATTTCATTAAATTTTATCCAAAGACACTCAATAAGCTCCAAAGCTTCCGCCCGGCTTAGGACTCCCGCGTCAATGTCGTTTTCATAATACGGATACAGATATACATCCATCCGGCCTGGAGAAAACGAAGAAGCGTTGGATTCCAGATGAAGGATGGTAAAGAGGAACCAGAGGGATTGCAGGGCTTCCCGGAAACTTTTCGCGGGACCTTCCGCCAAAGCCCGGCATATACGGCCGGTTTCCCGGAGCCGCCGGCTGTTCCCCCCGTGTTCCGGCGCGGCGGCCAGATGCTCGGCTAATTCAGCGTAGCGGACCATAAAATGCCGGGTTCCTTCCATAACAGCGGATACCGCCCGATAAAACTCAGCCTGTTCCCCTTCGCTTTTTACCAGGGCGTTTTCGGCCTCTTGCTGTAACAAAGCCGGACCTTTGGCAAGCCATGCGGCGCAGTCCGGACAGATATGCCCCTGGGCATGATCCTTCTGGTTTATTTTTACTACCGGGGCGATCTCATCAATCATCAGCCCGGCGTTTTGACGCAGTACGTCTTCCAGCGACCTGCCCCGCCAGAAGGGGGCTATGGTTTCACGAAAGATTTCCCGATCCCCAGGCCTGACCAGAAAAGGATCCTGCGTCCGGGTGGGCAGGGTATCGAATTCCTGGTCTACCCAGGCGCAGGCGCTTTCCGGGAAGACAATGCCGCTCCGTATCCCCGGACTACGGTTTCCTACAATTAGTTCATCGGGATCGATAGTAATGGGTATATTTTCCAAGGCCGCTTTAAGCGCCCAGGCCCGTTGCAGAATACGAGACTCCCCTTCGTGCCGTTGGTAGGTTTCGGTAATAATCCGGGCCTGTTCGATGGAAACAAACCGGCTCTCGGTATAAAGCCGGGCTTTAAGCCGGAGAACCCGGTCTGTTATTGGCAACTCGTACATATCCCCAAGATACTTTATCAAACAATAAAAATCAATACAAAACGAGGCTGTTCCAAAACTTCAGTTTTGGAACAGCACCCGTACAAAAAACGCGGTTTTGCAAGGGTTAGCCTGAAAAATTGCAAATTTTGTTCCAAAACCGGGCGCGTTTAGCACACATTCGAGTGGTTTTGGAACAGGCGCACAGGGCAAATATATTATTGTTTACGATTGACATAAATAAAAATCAATAATATCATGTATTCACAACCGATCAACAAGGAGTTTTTATGGCCGTTGAACTTGTGCGGGTTGAACGTATCAATAAGTCATTTGCCGGGGTTTCGGCCCTGAAGGATGTACATTTCGATCTTCGGTCAGGAGAGGTACACGCGCTTTTAGGAGAGAACGGCGCTGGTAAATCAACCTTGATGAAGATTATTTCAGGCGTGTATAGCCGCGATTCCGGGGCTTTGACTATCAACGGCGCTAAAATTGCGGGGAACCTGACGCCCCATTCCGCCCAGGCGCTGGGAGTGGGGATCATCCATCAGGAACTGAACCTTTGTCCCCATTTGACGGTGGCGGAAAACATCTTTTTGAACCGGGAATGTACCTCCGGTCCGTTTCTGGACAAGAAACGGCAAAATGAGGAAGCAAAAAAATACCTTAAAACACTCAACATGGATATTGAGCCTCATGTTCTGACCCGGGAACTCCCTGTTTCCAAGCGGCAGATGGTTGAAATTTGTAAGACCCTTTCAATGAATGCCAATATCATCATCATGGATGAACCTACGTCGGCTTTAACGGAAAAAGAGATTGAGGATCTTTTCAAGGTTATCTCCATGCTCAAGGCCGAAGGGAAAGGGATTATTTATATTTCCCACCGGCTTGAAGAGCTTTCCCGTATTGTTGACCGGCTTACCATCATGCGGGACGGTCAGTATATAACAACCCTGAACTTTACGGAAACGAACCTTGATGAAATTATCAGCTTGATGGTAGGCCGGACCCTCACGGAAAAGTTCCCCCGTATCGAAACGCACCGCGGGGAAAAGATACTGGAGGTCAAAAATCTGTCCGATTCCCGCGGACCGGGTCTTAAAAACGTTTCATTTGATCTGTACCGGGGGGAGATACTCGCCTTTGCGGGGCTTATGGGAGCGGGGCGTACCGAACTCGTCCGGGCTGTTTCCGGGGCGGTTCGGGCAAGCGCCGGCGAAATAATTCTGAACGGCAAAACGGTTAGGGTGCGTACTCCCCAAGACGCCATTAAACATGGAATTTTCTGCGCCCCTGAGGACCGTAAACTTGACGGCCTTTGCGTCAAGATGACGGTAAAAGAAAATATCACGCTGCCCAGCCTCGATCTGGTTGCCCGCTGGGGAGTGGTATCCCCAAAGATAGAACAGGAAAAAGCGAAAGCCATGGTGGGCAGCCTGAAAATAAAAACGCCGGGCATAGAGCAATATGTCCGCAACCTTTCAGGAGGCAATCAGCAAAAGATAGTAGTAGGCAAATGGCTTATGCGGGACGCCAAGGTCGTGATTTTTGATGAACCTACCCGTGGTATTGATGTGGCAAGCAAGATAGAAATTTACACTATTATCAATGATTTAAAACGCAGCGGGATCGGCGTTATGTTTGTGTCTTCGGAATTGCCGGAGGTACTGGGCATGGCGGACCGGATCATCGTGATGTGCAACGGGCGGATTACGGCCAATCTTGACGCTCGAAAAACCAATCAGGAAGAAATACTTCGCTACGCTACCCGGTACAACATGGCGGACGAAGCGGAGAATAGCGTCGAAGAATCAAATAACGGAGGGTTTTGATGAGATTTTTGTTACTGCCGGAAAAAATTACGAAACTAAAAGCCAAAATAAACGCATCCAGTTCGCAAAAACAACTGCTTTCGACCTTCACAGGTCTTTTCCTGCTGGGCCTGACGTTTTCGCTGCGGAGCCCCTATTTTTTCTCGGTGAATAATCTGCTCACCGTAGCCACTCAGACTGCGGTTATCGCTATCATCGCCATTGGGCAGACCTATGTGCTTATCACCGGAGGCATTGATCTTGCAATAGGATCAAATATGGCCCTGGCGGGGATGTTAACCGCTTTATGTATGAGGGCAAACATCCCCGTACCCGCGGCTATTCTTGTAGGCCTTATTACCGGCGCCGCTTCGGGGGCGGCTTCCGGCGCGCTGATTGCCTACGCGAAAATTCCCCCGTTTATTGCCACCCTTGGATTGATGACGATTTGCCGGGGCATCGCGCTGACCGTTACCGGGGCCATCCCGGTGAGTAATCTGCCCAAATCCTTTACCGCCTGGGGTACCGACAGCACCCTGGGTATTCCCAACGCGGTTATTTCGATGATCCTCTTAACCGTGTTTTTTGGATTTATCTTGGCAAAAACCAAACTGGGGCGTCATATCTATGCTACCGGCAGCAACTACGAGGCTGCGCGGCTGTCCGGCGTTAACACCAAACGCACGCTGATGACCGTGTATATTTTTTCCGGAATTCTGGCGGCTATGGCGGGGCTTATCATGGCGGCCCGGATTATTTCAGCCCAGCCTACAGCAGGAGACGGGTACGAACTTGACGCGGTGGCTTCATCGGTTATAGGTGGGACAAGCACCATGGGCGGGGAAGGGGCTGTCGCGGGTACCTTTATTGGGGCATTTATTATCGGCGTCTTACGGAACGGCCTTAATCTGATAGGAGTATCGCCTTTCATCCAGAAGATCGTTATCGGCGTGGTTATTGTTACGTCAGTCTTTCTTGATAAGGTACAGCGCAAAGGGGATTAACCCGGAAGTAAGCCTTCGTATGAAGGTTGAGCATATATGAGGAGGCTTTCTTATGAATAAGAAAGTAATTTTTTTTGCGGCGCTTATTGCCGCGGTTGCGGGTATTCCGTTTCTCTGGGCCGGCGGCGGCCAACAGCAGTCGAGCGGCAAGATCAGAATTACGCTGATCACCATGGATTCGGTTAATGAACACTGGATCAAGCTGCGTAACGGCGCGGAGGACAAGGTCAGAGAATTGGGGAATGTTGAACTTACCTTTAACGCCCCTCCGGGTAAAACCGATGCGTCGATTCAATTACAGATGGTGGAAGACGCTATTACCAAACAGGCTCAGGTAATTATGCTGGCGCCGCTTCATGCCGACGCGCTGGTTCCCGGTATTGAAAAGGCCCATAAAGCAGGCATCAAAGTGGTTCTTGTAGACGCCGGAGCCAATACCGATCAGTACGATACGTTTCTCGCTACGGATAACGGTGCCGCCGCCCGTACCGCGGCGGATACCCTGGCGCAACTTATCGGCGGTCAAGGCAAGATTGCCATCATGAACGCCCAGGCGGGTGCCGGTACCACGATGACCCGGGAAAACGAGTTTAAAGATCAGATAGCGAAGAACTATCCCGGCATTACTATCGTGGGTACTCAATATTCAGACGGCGATAAAACTAAAGCGCTTAACTATGGTCTGGACTTTATGACCGCCAATCCCGACCTGGTGGGTTTCTACGGCTGTAATGAAGATTCCTCCATCGGCGTAGCCAACGCGGTTAACCAAGTAGGAAAGGCGGGTGCCGTTAAGGTAGTAGGCTTTGACTGGACTGCGGATACTAAAACGATGATTGAACAAGGCGTCATGCAGGCTTCCATGGTTCAGAACCCCTATACAATGGGGTATGAAGGGGTACAGGCCGCAGTGGATCTTCTGGCGGGTAAACCGGTTCCCCGGCTTACCGATACCGGCGTAACTATTGCGACTAAAGAAAACGCCGATTCTATCAAATAGAACCCTCTAATCCAGAAGCCCCTAATCGGGACGCGCTCAGGGGCCGCCGATGCCCCTGAGCAAAAAATCTACAGGTCCCCAATAAGATACGGCGGGCATCAGATTACCTCAATCTTATATTGTTCTAAGGCTTTGGCAACGCTTTCAGGAAGCGGCCCTTCGCTTATAATTCCCGTAAAATCATCTATACGGGCATATTTGTAGGGAGCGGTATTGTTGAATTTTTGGGTTTCCAGCAACATATACTTTTTCCGGCTTGAGTGCATGACCGCTTTTTTTGTCAGCCCGTCATCAATAAGGTAGGTTTCCACCCGGTTGCCATACAGGTCTACCCCAACCACTCCCATAAAGGCCAGATCAAACCGGAATGGTTCAAGGGCGGTAATGGACATAGCGCCGATAAACCCGTCCTTGCCAGGACTGAAAGAACCGCCGATAAGGATAAGGTTCGCCGGGCTGGGTGTACTGAGGTTAAGCATCACTTCTACCATATTGGTAACCACGGTTATCTTTAAATTAGACTCCGCGATAAGCCGGGAAAGCTGGGCGTTACTGGTGGATATATCAAGAAAGACCGTGTCCCCGTCGTTTATGAAGGAAAGGGCTTTAACCGCGATTTGACGCTTTATTTCGGTATTTTTATCAAGCCTTTGGGCAACATTGAACTCGTGAGGATTGATTCGTACTTTTACTGCTCCTCCATAAAGTCTGCTCAGTTGGGCTTCTTTCTCAAGAATAGCAAGGTCCTTGCGGATACAGTCCTCTGTTACATTGAACTGTTCGCTTAAATCCTTTACCCGGACCTGCCCGTTACGGTTTACCATTGCGACGATGAGGTTTCGGCGTTCCTGCGCAAACGACTTTTTCATTATGCCGTCAGTTTCCGGTGTTCCCCTGCCGTCCCCGGCAGCGTTCCGCGATATTCACCCCGGACTGTTTTTGATTCATAGCTTGTAGTTTATGGTAATTTCAGCGTTTGGACTATCAGGGCATTGGGGATGATTTTTAGGGGCAAATTTGTGGAGTTTAACTTTTTGGGCCGCGGGGCAAAGGGTGTCACGCGGACGTTCGATTTGTTTCGCCCTTCCCGGCAACGCCTTCACGCAAACTGCCAGCCTCGCCCGCCGCTCCTCTCATCTTGATTTCGACTCTTTGAGACCCGGTCTCCGTTTCACAACATCAAATTTTGCGGTTTGAGCCTCATTTTTATACTTTCGCCGGAACATGATGAGATGTTCGATTTTAGCTGAGGCTGTTCCAAGCGTTTGCCGGTTTGGAACAGCCTCAGCCTCTAACTACCGCAGGTTCTAAGAATCCCCTGGAGGGAGGGACGCACTGGTTTCTGGGTGTACTGCTTTGGGTCCCCCGTCCCCCGCGTCCTGAATTGGCGCGGGAATGTCGTCGTAGCGGCCCGAATTGTTCCAGTAGGTGAGCCCTCCATCGCCGGCGTCCCGGACCCCTTCGACTTCCCTGAATACGTAATCGGCGTTGTAATACGTCCGGTCGTAGGAAACATTGAGATAGAACGCCTGCACATAGGGCCGGACAACAATCTGTCCACGGGCGATACGGGCGGTACGTTGGGTGCCCTGGTAGTAGATGCGGTATGGCCGGAGTTCCGCCGGTCTTTGGGCGAGGAAATTCTGCTCAAAGTGGCTGGGGTAATACATAGGGCAGATCACATCCACATAGGGGGCCAAAAGCTCCACCTCCTGGCCTGTCCGCGCTCCGGTCCGGTACCAACCGTTGGCCCCGTATATATCAATGGAAAGCGGGGCGCTGATCCGGGCGCGGATATGGCGCAGGAACGAGAGCATAGCGCTTTCCATGTCCATACCGTTTTCCCGCCACCGGTACCGGGCGTCGGCCAGGTTGTCCCCGTCGGTTGGGAACCGGATGTAGTCAAACTGAATCTCGTCAAACCCCCGCTCATGCAGTTCCTGTCCCACCGCGGCGATATAGTCCCAGACCTCCTCGGCGTAGGGGTCCACCCACTCTTCATCGTAGTAGGTGCGGACTATCTCGTAGGCGGGATCGCCGGCGGGAAAGATTTCCTGCAAATTCGACGGCTTCCGGCCTTCCGGCGTTTTGAGCCGCCGGCTGTCGTAATAGCCTTTCCAGGGCCGGTTGGTACGGCCGTTCCAGACCGCGAATTTACCGCCTTCTTTCCGGGCCAGTTCCGGATCTTTGAAGACCACCACGCGGGCGGCGGTATATATGCCGCGCTCTTTCATGGTTTCGAGGAATACGTCCAGGTCCACCGGACGAAAGACCCGGCCTTTTTCCGCAATGGCGGGGTTTACCGGGCTGAACCTGAGGCGGCCGTAATCATCTTTCATATCAATGACCACCATGTTCAGTTTCCGGTTTTCGATGATGTCCAGATAGGGCTTGAGGGACTGGCTGTCCATGGCGTGATTCACTGGAAGATACAGGCCTTCCCGGTTTGCCGCGCGGGTTCTCCGTTCGTCCCCGGCGAAGCGCGCGGATGGACGGCTGTCGGCATTGTCCTCCCAGTGGAGGCCCTCGTTCCGCGGGAACACGTCGAGCAGCCAAAGCTCCGAAAGGGTTACCAGTTCCGAACCGGGGTAGAGGCTGTTTTCCGGGACAACCATACAATGAACGGGAATTCCTCGTCTCGTCAAAGTTTGCGCCGCCTCGATAAGGTCAGGCCGGGACCGAATCATCTGGGAATTCCCATCCGCTTCGCCCGCCCGGAGGGCCGCATTGCGGCGTATCTCCATGACCGTACCTTCCTGGACAAAACGCAGAGCGTCCGGGTCAATGTCCAGGGAATCCACCGCGCCAAAGTCCGAGGCGTCCGACCATACCCGGATAAACCGCTTTCGTTCCCAGTCGAGCCGGTAGATGCGGCGGCGGAAGGTTTGGGCGGCGTAGAGCTCAACCCGGGGCGGGGAATTTTCGCCGTCTGATTGGATCACCGCCGCAACAATATCCGACACCTCGTCGGGGTTGCCGGTGGTTTCGAGTTTTTCCAGACCATCGATCAACTCCGTCCACCCGGCGCCCGGCGCGTCGGCTTTCAAATAGTGGACTCCGTAGATACTGTGGGAAATAAATATCGTGAGGTCCGGCAGATTCGCCGCCGCCACCGCCTTGACGCCGTTGGTCCGGTAGGAGGGAAACCCCAGGCTCTTCCAGGAACGCCCCTGATCTCTAGTGAGAAACACCGCTTCCTTGGTGGCGCATACCATAATATCCGGATTTGCGGGATTCACCTCCAGGTCCTTGAGTTCCTGAATGACGGTGATAAAAGATTTTTTCCCCTCATCGTAAACTTTTATGGTTTTTTCCGGGAGCCCGTTGTTCCGGCTTTCCCATTGAATAAGATCCGGAGAAACCCAAACCCCCTGATCGCTCAATACAGCCCAGAAATCTCTGGTTCTGACTATCTTGCTGACGCCGCCGCCAGTCCAGAGGGGGCTTACCGCGCCGTAGCGGTTTATCCCGTAAAGCCCCTCGCCGGTTCCGGCTATAATCCGCCACCAGACCTG
>JAIRSS010000158.1 GCA_031255315.1 Spirochaetaceae bacterium | reverse complement strand
TACGGAAGGGTGGCGGAATTTCTCCGCTCCGTTACGGACCCCTATCTTAACTGGTTCCGCCGCTTTACTGTTTTGCGCGCGGGCAATCTGGACCTTTCCCCTGTCGCGGCGCTGGCCGTGCTTTCCATAGCCGGCAATGTTTTTATTACCCTGGCCCGCTACGGAAGAATCACGCTGGGGTTTATTCTGGCAATGGCCGTGTCGGCGATTTGGTCTGCGGCATCCTTCATTCTGATATTCCTGCTGATCGTCCTTGTCCTGCGCTTTATCGCCTACCTTACGCGGCAGAACGTATACAACGCTTACACCCCGCTGGGCGCTTTCTGGCGCGTCATTGATTCTCTGTCCCAGCCTGTTACCTATCGTATCAACCGGATTGTCTTTCGGAACCGGCTTGTACGCTATCATACCGGGCTTCTTACCTCTATCGCCGTTCTTGCGGTTTTGCGGATTGGGCTGGGCTTCCTTGTCCGGGCGGGGATAGTCCTCCTGTCCCGCCTGCCGCTTTAATCCGCCGCGAACACGCCGTTATGTATCTGCGGGAACTTAGCGCTTCCGTTGAACACGTAAAAGGGGCGGGAGCGCAGACGGTCAAAACCCTGGCCAAAATCGGCGTTACGAGCATCGCGTCCCTGCTCTGCTACTATCCCCGCGACTGGGAAGACCGCGCCGTTACGGTTCCCCTGCGCGATTTTCAGCGCCACGGCCGCGTCTGTACCGTTGTCCGGGTCCTGGCCCACGACTGGTTCGGCTTTGGCAGAATGCGTACCCTTAAAGTTCATGTTGAAGACGACAGCGCCCGCGCCGTGCTGGTCTGCTTTAACCGCCCTTTTCTGGAAAAGCAGCTTACCGTGGGGAAATCGTTCCGTCTTTGGGGCCGCTTCTTCTACAAATACGGCGAGATACAGTCTTCGGCCTTTGAGATTGAGCCTGTCGAAGGGACGAAAACGGCAGGCGGAAATCCCGGAAGCAGCAGTTTCGGACGTATACTGCCCTCGTACCCGCTTACCGCCGGATTGAGCCAGGGGGTATTGCGGAAGATCATGCGGAACGCGCTTGCCGTGTACGCCGCCCCGCTTCAGGATGAACTGCCCCAGGCGCTGATAGAGCGCGAAGGGCTTTTCCCAAAGGCCGAAGCGATAAAAGCGATACACTTCCCCCCCTCAACGGCCGCCCTTGAAAAGGCGCGCAAGACCCTCATTTATGAAGAACTCTTTTACCTTGAAATCCTCGTGGGCAAACGCGCCCTGGAACGCCGGAGCGTTTCTGCGGGAGCGGGGGAGAGAGCCTCCGGTGAAGCGCCCGCCCTTTCCCCGCTTCAGGAAAGGCTCCTTGAAAGGCTGCCCTTTTCCCTGACCGCCGGCCAGCTTTCCGCTATTACGGAGATCAACGGCGACATGGTTTCGGGCGTCCCTATGGCGCGTCTGCTCCAGGGCGATGTCGGTTCCGGTAAGACGCTGGTGTCGTTTCTCGCGGCTCTGAGGGCGGTCGAAAAACCGGCAGCGGGCGGCATACGCGGACAGGCGGCGATCATGGCGCCCACGGAACTGCTCGCCCGCCAGCATGCGGAAAACGCGGCGGCCCTGCTTGAGCCGCTCGGGATACGCCCCGCCTTCCTTACGGGGAATGTCAAGGCGGGCGGAAGGACGGCCCTGCTCAAGGCCCTGGCCGAAGGGGAAGTGGACATCGTCGTGGGAACGCACGCCCTCTTTTCCCGTGATGTCGTGTACCGGAACCTCAGCCTTGTCGTGGTGGACGAGCAGCACCGTTTCGGCGTTACCCAGCGGAACGCCATCATGGTAAAGGGCGACCACCCGGACCTCTTGATGATGAGCGCCACCCCCATTCCCCGGACGCTCGCGCTCACCGTCTTTGGCGACCTTGATGTATCGGTGATAAATGATTTACCGCCCGGACGGAAACCGGTAAAGACCCATCTGGCCCGCCGGGCAAACGGAAAGAAAGTATACGACTTTGTCGCCAAAGAACTGGCCGCGGGAAGACAGGCGTATTTCGTCTACCCGCTCATCGGCGGCGAAGAAGACGAGCGACCGGACGATTCGGGCGCGGGATTAAAGGCGGCGGTCTCCATGGCGGAACATCTGGCAAAAGAGGTCTTTCCCCAATACCCCGTGGCGCTGGTACACTCCCGCCTTGACGAGGACCAAAAGCGGGAAACAATGGAAGCCTTTCGCATGGGCGAAGTAAAGGTACTGGCGGCGACCAGCGTTGTCGAAGTAGGCGTAGACGTGCCCAACGCCTCCTGCATGGTGATAGAACACGCCGAACGCTTCGGCCTTTCCGCCCTGCACCAGCTCCGGGGCCGGGTGGGGCGCGGCGCGGATCAGGCCTATTGCTTTCTTATTTATTCCGATAGTGAAGGCGGCCTTACCGAGGACGGCAAGACCCGGCTCAAGGTGATGCTGGAAAACAACGACGGCTTTGTTATCGCCGAAGAAGACCTGAAGCTCCGGGGGCCGGGGCAGATTGCCGGGACGGTCCAGTCCGGCTACCTGTCCTTGGGGATTGCCGACCCTGTCCGGGACGCCGAAGTCCTCGTCCGCGCCCGCGCCGAAGCCTTTGCCCTGCTGGAAGCGGACCGCGCCCTTGAAGCCCCGGAGAACCACCGTATCGCGGAAGTCCTGGACCGCGCCCCGCCCTTCTCGCGGGTTGTTTTGTAAGGCGGGTTCGATAGGGTGAAGCAATGGCGGGTGTGTAGCTGAGCAACGGCAATCGTTTGTACCCCTTGTCTGTCCGCCCGATTCCCGATAGGATAAATGTAGATTTATTGAAAGCGGCACGGAAGCATGAACAGGTGTCGGCGGATGTAAATTCTTCAGGCTGTATATCCTGAAACTCTATATAAGCAGGAAAAAAATGGATACTAAGAGAATTTTAATTGCGGCGATCTTTTTTGCCGCCGTTTTGACCGCCTGTAGTGCTAAAGCCGAAACAGATATCCAGAAGACGGCGAATTCTTCTGGCGGCAACGGAGACACGAGCTATGCTTTTGGTTTGTTTATGGGAATGAACCTTAAAAGCACTGGTTTTGTCTATGATTTTGACCATGATGAAGTAGCGCAGGGCTTTAAAGATGCTTTTGAGGGGAACGATACCCGGTTTACCTCGGAAGAAGCGGACGCCATCATACAAACAGCGTTTGCCGAATTTCAGGACAAACTGAGCGCAGACAACAAGGAAAAAGAAACGGCGTTCCTGGCGGACAATGGAAAAAGGGACGGAGTTGTTACCACCGCCAGCGGCCTGCAATACGAGATCATTACACAGGGAACAGGCCCAAAACCCGATGCTTCCAACACGGTGAAGGTAAACTACGAAGGCACCCTCATCGACGGAACCGTGTTCGACAGCTCTTATGTACGCAACGAACCCGCCGAATTTCCCCTGGAAGGCGTTATTTCCGGCTGGACCGAAGGGATACAGTTAATGCCGGTAGGAAGCGTCTATAAACTGTACCTCCCCTCGGAGTTGGCCTATGGAGTACAGGGCGCGGGCGGCGTTATCGGCCCCAACTCGCTCCTGATCTTTAGGGTAGAACTACTGGAAATAATAGAATAGCGCGCCCTTTTGCTTCGGGGGTATTGCGCCTTGCCGTGAACAGTGGGCTGTCCCCCAACAAACGGGGGGCTGTCCCCGCAGACTGTATCAAAATTATAGAAGCGTCAGCGTCAACGTGGTAAAATACCGATAGGAGGCTGGCATGGGATTCGCCACCGAATATTACTGTCGGACAATATAGAAGAGTACACCGGGGACGACAATACCGTGCGGTAATACTCCCTCCGCCTCATCAGTAGCCACGCCAACGCTACCATCTTCCGCGCCACCGCCTCCGCGCTATCGGCCGGGACCGCTCAGTTTCCCCGGAACAATCCATCCCCGGCGTAAGCCCCGCGTGCTTCGCTACTTGCCCCGCCTTGCTAGACCGCCTCTCGTCTCCGATATACGCCAGGATCACCGCCGCTATCCCTTCTTCGTCACATCGATGATCCCCGCCGCCGGTACAGCGCGTGCAACCGGTTCATCGCCGCCACCCGCTCCCGTTTCAGAAACTCCTTCATCGATATGTCCAACCGAAACGCCTCCTCTTCCTCTTTTCCAAAATATTATAAAGTATCCGTGGTTAAATGTGGATGATTCGTATCGGCATTGGCTGGCGGGATGTTTGCAATGAGGAATGATGCCGTCCAGGGGCCTGGGCTTGTTATCGAACTTGAAGCCCGTTCTGGTATTCCATCGCTTTTTTACTCATCTCTCTTACAGACATGGTATCGTCCAATTCTTC
>JAIRSS010000149.1 GCA_031255315.1 Spirochaetaceae bacterium | reverse complement strand
GCGATGATGACGGCGTCGAACATGCCGGCTGGCGGACTGAGGGAAGCGAATGAAAAGCTGCCGGAGGGGAAAACGGAAAAAAGGAAGTATGAATACCGGGCGAACGTGAATCACGCGGTGGGGGTGTTGAAGGACCGGCTTATCGGAATACTGATAACGGATGACAGCTTTGCGCGGAACTACTTATATCGGGAACTGGTATCGGAGATACGGCGGCGGGTAGCGCCGGTGAGGCCAAACCGCGAAGCAGCGAGGAAAGAATACTTGAAAAAACCGCATTTTTATCACAACCACAAATCGAACTGTTGAGGGGGCGAGAATTCCGGGGGAACATCCCGGTCCCTTAATTTGTTGACAGTACAAGGCATCCCCCGGTAGGGTCGGTTTCAACCGCGCATACCGTGGCCTGTTGGTTTCAATCGGCCACCCAGCCGCGTTCCACTCGCAATCCTGTTTTTCCCGCCCGTCCTCATTCCGCATCATCTCCAACATAACCGGCGATGCTGATCCATCCTCCCCTCCCCAGTCGTCCAGCACCCAGTATTCCTCCAGTTCCCCGTACTTTTCCTCCCGCTAGGCCGTTTCAGGCCGTTGTTCGATGTTTCGGCAAACTATTCGGGCTCCATGGTATCCAGAAGCCGGGTGAATTGACAGCCGCCCGGGATTTTCCAGGCGTCTAATACCGTGCCGAAATTCGGCTTAGGCGTTGTTCCGGTTCTATTTTCGGTTTAATTTCTGCTGAAAGAGAAATACGCTGTACGTGTTCTTTATGGCGTCCGCATACTCGTATTGCAGACGTATTTTAATACCCGGTGGGCCGCGCGTTGTTCGGCGGTTTTATCGAGAACTGCGTCAGTACGCGTAGACTCAAGACTATCGCCGAACACCCTCAATAGCTTTAGTTGAGGCAGCAAGATTGACAAGGTCTTTCGCCTGCATTTATTTTCCATCCAAAATTTTTATGAAATTCGCAGGATTTTCCCGCCGGTTACGGCTGATAGAGCTACAATTTGGAACAGCCTCTCGTAATAGTCCCAAACCAGTTTCAAAAACCGGGCATCTTTGACCTTCTCTCGCGGTCTTGTTCACGGAATGCGGCAGATGATTCTTGACTCTGTTTTATCATGATTGAAGCAAAACAACCCCCTCGATCCATATCAGGGATAGATGAATGAGCCGGTTTAAAATCCGGCATTCAAAAATCCTTTCAATTTACTTGAGGAGGTAATCATGAAAGTGAAGTTTCGGTTTCCCAATTATGCGGTTTGGGGAAGCATTGTACTTATGCTGCTTATTATCATAGGCTGTTCCGTCCCAAGCGGAACGGATGGGACAGAAGCGGTCTCCGATCCGCCGATCCAAGAAGCGGCGGATAGTGAAGACGAAAAGCAAACCCCCGGTGAAGAACAGAAACCACCAGACGGTACGGACAACGAAGAGGGAAAACAAACCCCCGGTGCCGGTGAAGAACAAAAACCGATAGACGCTGCGGATAACGATGACGAAAAGCAAACTTCAGACGAAGAACAAAAACCAACAGACACTACGGATAACGAAGAGGGAAAGCAAAACCCTGGCGCCGGTGAAGAACAAAAAACAGAGAACAACGAAGGGTTTGGTTTTTTATCCTGGAATATCAATTATCCAGAGGAAAAAATCTGGGGAGCGGCGTTAATGGTATCGCTCAAAATCGACAATGATACCTTTATCCCGTACTCACAATTTGAGTTAATCAGCGCGGGAAACCAAAAAGCCTCCCTCCCTCCGGGAACATACCGGGTGGAAGCTCGTTTTCTGTCTCATAATGTAGAGACTGGTTCAACCGAAACCGTACACATTTATGCCGGACAGGAAACCAGAAGCAGCCTGGTTACGATTCCTGAATCCGTCTTTCCAGAGCCGCGGACATTGTTGTCCGTCGAAGCGTTGGCAGAATATCTGGCCGGCCGTCCGGAAAACACCGGAAATACCCCGTATCCGATAAAAATTTCCGGGGTGGATCTTTCAAGCACGGAAGAGAAAGGGGAGACGTTGAATACGCTGTACGACGCGTTAAAGCAGCGGTATGTTACCCTCGACTTGCGGGGGTGCGGGGGGACAAAACTCAGCGCCGCGTCTACGGCTCATATAGCAAACCGGGAAACTGTTGTTTCCCTGGTTCTGCCGGACAGTGTTACAGAAATCAGCGCAAACGGGTTTTCCGGGTATACGAGCCTGAAATCAGTGGTACTGCCCAAGGTTCAAACCATCAATACATCCGCCTTCAAGAATTGTACACTGTTGGAAACTGTTTTTGCCCCGAAACTGGAAATCGTAACCGAGGCCGCAAACAATACCAGCGGCGCTTTTGTCGGGTGCATCGCCTTGAAGACCCTATATTTCCCGAGTCTGATACTATTAGGGAAATACGCCGTCTACGGCTGTAGCAGCCTTACTGATGCGGCTTTCCCGCGTTTGCAGATTCTGGATGGATTGGCCTTTAGACGATGTACCGCCCTGAGAGCAGTGAGTCTTCCGGCGGTTGTAAAGATCGCGAGCAATAGTTTTACAGAAGATACGGCGCTGGCGTACCTCATACTTGGAGCGAAGCCGCCTGAACTGGGGACCTCTGTTTTTCAAAGCACCGATTTTCCACAAAGCGGTATTATTTACGCGCCGTCTGACGCCGTAAGTACATATAAGAATACCAATCTCGCAAACTGGCCTAAAGTGAAAAACCTGGTAAAACCCCTGCCGAATCTGGCCGTCCTTTAATTTCAGGGATGCTGGAGAAAGTGCGGCCCCACGGTTTTAAGACCATTGCGGAAGCGGCATAACCGGGAGCTTTCCCAAAACTGAAGTTTTGGGAAAGCATCCTTAAAATCCGTGGTTTCGCGCAGATAAAAGCCGGAGAAGAATCTGGGGACAGGTTCCCGAATATGTCATTTCTTCACGGTCTGTATCTGCCCTACCGTGTGATGTTTTACTTGGGGCTACACCGATTCATCCGGATTTGATTCAGGTGAATATCCGGGAAGAATAAACAGCCGCAGTTTCCCTTCAACCGATTCTACAAACTTTTTTACCTCCGTACTTTTTGCGCCAGGCGTCTCCCCTTTCCCGGCCCAGGTGGTCCCGCTGTGATAATCGGAACGAATCGGCGCCTCACCGCCCCAGTAAATCTTAGCCCCCGTTTCACCGGCAAGCCGTTTTGCTCCGGGATATTCTTCATGTAAAAAACTTCTTCACCGCCGCCGGGTTCTGCTGAAAGGCCGTCCATTTCGGCTTCTGGGGGCTCAGTCCCACGGCCCGCAAGGGATTTGCACCAGTTAGTATCTTGTTAAAGAGGAAACATCCGCGCCCATGAGAAGATCGGGGGCGTCCGCCGTGATTTTTATTATCTTGCAAGGCTTCAAAACCGCCGTTGCGATATGCGGCCAGCCAGTTGGAGCCGATTGATTTGATTCGTAGCGAAGGGTTTCATACCCAAGAACCCGCTTACCAGTTTGCGGGGGAGCTTAGGGCGTTGTTCAGGGTATGAAACCCTGAGTCTAACCGCCGCTAGAGAACAACATACCTCGCCGAACCGCAGGTTCGACTTCAAGGCGAGGTTGTTGATTACCGCTTCAGGACTTTCCCCCGCCAGGACTCGTTTTACCGCGGCCGCGCGTAATTGTTCACGCGCCGCTTTGCTTAATTTCCCTCCATAAATATTGGCTCTCGTTTTTCAATCATGTTATGAGTAGTAGGTTTTATAAAGGTCAGTATACTGACTTTTCATGAATCCATCTTTTATGTACTATCTTAATCAAATGAATAGGCGCTTTGACGGTGTTGCCTTTGATTTGGATGGGACCTTATATCCGAACTACCGCTTAAATATCCGTATTATTCCTTCTTTGTTTGTATTGAAAGAATTTCCCCTGCTTTGGGCTATGGGGAAAGCCCGGAACCAGCTCCGCGCCGCCCCGGACGCCTATCCGCAAGGCGCTTTTTATGAAATCCAGGCGGAATTCATGGCGAAGATTCTGAAAGACGAGCCGGAGACCGTACAGAAAAAGACTACGGCATTGATTTACCGGGGCTGGGAATCCCTTTTTACCCGTATAGCTCCTTTTCCCTGGGTCAGGGAGACCCTGAAGACTCTGAGAAAAGAGGGCTTTAAGCTGGGCGTCCTATCCGATTTCCCTCCTGAGGCGAAGCTCCTGAACATGGGGCTCGACGGCTATTGGGACACGGTCCTCTGTTCGGAAGTGATAGGCCGAATAAAGCCCCATCCGCTGCCCTTTCTTGAACTTGCGCGGCGGTTGGGGGCGCCTGCGGAACGCATCCTGTATGTGGGAAACAGCGTCCGGTACGACATCATCGGGGCAAAGAGGGCGGGAATGAAGGCCGCTTTGGTAACTCCTTCAATTATAAAGAGATTTCACCGGCCAGGCAATGCGGATTTTGTATTTTCCGACTATCGCCAATTATCCAAGTATGTGCTACGTTTAGTGCAATGAGTTTTTTTACTATTGGAAATTTGATAACTCTTAGTATCATGGTTCTGGCATTCCTTTTGTACCATCAGTTTGTCCAGCGCGGACGTTCTGTGGAGAGGCTGCGGGAATACAGCAAACGCCTTAAAGAAGAGTTAGCCGCCTATGTAGCGGAAAAAGAGGATGCTGTAAAGGATTACGGCCTGGCTCTCGAAATCCAGCAGCAATCAGCTAAGGAACTCTTTAAGCGGCTTGTGGCGGCTGAACAGGATTTGACGAGTAAAGCCGCCGCTATGACAAAAATTGAGGATCGTATCAACAGTTACGACGCTACCCTGGCGGAACTGGATCGTATGACTATACGGGTAGAGGAAAACCTTGTCCGTATAGAAGATGAATCCGTCTTTGTGGAGAACGCCGCTAAACGCGTACACAGCGCCGAAGAAAAACTCAAAGTAGTAGAAAAAGCCCTGGGGGATATTGAACTCAAGTTTGAGCGGGAAAACGCTGATTCCCTTGAAAGGACGGCGGAAAGCCTTATCGCCTCAGTACGTTCTACGGTGTCGGACTTATATGCCGCAGCGGAAACCATAGAGCGGAAGGTTGAGGATCACCGGGAAGCGGTGAATCAGGCCGAAGCTGAACGGCGGGAAAATCTGGACCGGGATTTAGAAATCATTGCCAAAACCCTCAACGACGCTCTGGCTGTGGCCGGAACCCAGGCGGACGAACTGGAAGACGCCGCCCTGGTAAAGCTCCGGGAACAGGCGCTGGAACGGGTAGAGCGTTTTCAGTCGCATCTTGAGGAAAAACTTAAGGGGTATCAGGAAAACGCCAAAGTCCGGGTTGCGGATATGCAAGGACTTCTGCGAAATCTTAAAGATGAATGGCAATCTGCTCAAACCGGGTTGGAAGCCAGTCAGGAGTCCTATAAAAACGAATGGAAGCAGGATATTGCGGAACTGAATGTTCTGGCGCAGAGGCTGCATGACGATTGGAAAAAAACTTCCGAGGAGGCGGCTAAAAAAGGCCGGGATCTCCTTGTATCCCTGGAAAGGACCGCCGAAGAAGCCTCCCGGCGTATTACTATTGAAGCAACCGAACGGGATGCGGCCATTGCGGCTCAAGCGGCGGAACGGGACCGGGCTATAGCTCAGGCTGCCGCGGAACGGGACGCCGCCATTGCCGCCCAAGCCGCGCAACAGGAACGCGCCCTTGCCGAAGCCGCGGAGAAGCACAATCAAGCCCTTGCCGCCGCCGTTGCGGAGCGGGAGCAACGGTTGGCTGAGGATCTCGCCGGGCGTTCCGCTGTATTGTCCGCCGAAACCGCCGCCCTGGAAAACCGCATAGGAGGACTCAAGGGAGAGATCGCCGTTGCGGTTGCTAAGGCCGAAAGCCTATTGGCCGAACAGGATGAGGCGTTTGCCGCCCTAGCCGCACGGCAGGAACGCACCCTCGAGGAAGCTGCGGAGAAACAGAACCAGGCTATTGCCGCCGCCGCCGCCGAGCGGGAGGAACGGTTGGCTGAAACCGCCGCAGAACGGGAACAACGACTGGCCGAAACTGCCGCTGAGCGGGAGCAACGCCTGACCGAGGAGTACGCCAGGCGTTCCGCCGCGTTATCCGCCGAAACCGCCGCGTTGGAAAGCCGCGTTCGGGAAATCCGGGAAGATATCGCCGCCGCCGTCAGCAGGGCCGAATCACTGCTGACAGGTCAGGATG
>JAIRSS010000081.1 GCA_031255315.1 Spirochaetaceae bacterium | reverse complement strand
TACCAAAATACCGCTTATGGACTACTATAGCACATATGCGTTTTATTGTACTGGGTATCCTGATTCTGTGCGCGTCCTGCATGTCCTCCCCAGAGAAGGAGGAGCGAATCAGGATGGATGAAGAACCGTCCCCCTCGAAGTCCGAATTGCCGGACTACCCGGAGATTTCCCCTGGATTTAATACCTTGCCGGTTTCTTCTTTTGGGGAAATTTGGGGGTACCTTATAAACGGACAGGAAGAGGACCTCAGCCCGGACTATCCCCTTACGGACATAGGCTATTTCGGAGCGGAAGTGGACAGTTACGGCAGACTTAGTGGTGTGCCGGACCCCCAAAAAATCGGGTTTTTTTCCGGGAGGGTACACCTCGTTGTTACCTGTAACAGCCGGGGCCTGACCCATTTTGTCATTGAGGATGAAAGCACTGCCAGAGAGCGGCTTGTCGAGGATCTCCTTGCCGCTGTAAAACCATTTGACGGCTTGCAGATCGATTTTGAACTGGTCCCCCGGAATGATGGGGAAGCCTTCCTCGGGTTTTTGCGGAAACTCCGGGACGGCCTTGGCGGGAAGCCCCTGACGGCGGCCCTTCCCGCCCGGACCAAGGGCCTGGAAAACGACGTATACGATTACCAGAAGCTCCTGCCCCTGGTGGATCGTATCCTGGTCATGGCGTATGACGAACACTGGGCGACTAGCGAACCCGGTCCTATCGCGTCCTTGGATTGGTGCGAGTCCGTGGCGGCTTATGCCCTGGAAACCCTGGGGCCGGACAAACTCATCATGGGCCTCCCGTTCTATGGCCGCACCTGGGGAAGCGTGAATCCTAACCGGGCCTTCTTTCATATCGGGATTGAACGGATCAAACGGGAAAACAACGTGGATGTGGTAAGCCGCCGGGGCGGGGTTCCTACCTTTACCTACGAAGTCCCTGTAACCATCACGGTCTTTTACGAAGACGAATACTCCCTGGCGACGCGCCTCTCCATGTACCGGACTATGGGAGTACGCTCCGTGGGGTTCTGGGCCTTGGGTCAGGAGACGCCCTTGGTATGGAAACTTTTGCGTCTTGATGCAAAATAACGGATTTTTTTGCCCTGCCGTTCCGCGCTTGTATACCTCCGATTCCTAATTTAACGTGAGTTCAGCGGGAACAATGCGCGCCTGTCGTCCGGTCTGGACGCCGCGAAGGATCATGCGTAGAGCGTTACTTTTATCAGACAACGGGTCTACCCTGCCGCTTGAGAACCTTTACCGCACAGCGGTCGTTCTAATATCCCCCTATTATCGCAAACAGGGATTTCCTCACCCGGAAAAAAGCCGCTGCCTCCTATTCCTCCCCGTCGTCTTCCCCCCAGCCGGCGAGTTTCCGGTGCAGGGTTTTGCGGCCTATGCCCAGGACTTCCGCAGTCCGGCTCTTATTGCCCTTGAGGAAAGAGAGGGTATCTCGGAGGATGATCTGCTCCGCCTCGTCAAGGGTGGTACCCAGGAGGATGCGTATCCAGCCCTTGTCGTTCTGGTTTCTCAGGAGAGGGGGCAGATCCTCCTCGGTGATAATGGGGCCTTTGGCCATGACCACAGCGCTTTCTATGCAGTTCCGCAGTTCCCGGACGTTGCCCGGCCAATCGTAGGCGTAAAGGGCGGCCCGGACCTTGTCGTCCATGCCTTCCACGGGTTTGCCGTTTTCTGCGGAGAATTCTTTCAGAAATGCGCTGATAAGGAGGGGAAGGTCGTCCTTGCGCTCCCGCAACGGGGGGACCTGGATGTTCACCACATTCAGGCGGAAGTAGAGGTCTTCCCGGAAAGCGCCTTTCTCAATTTCCGCCTTCAGATCCTTGTTCGTGGCGGCGACGATACGGACATCTACGTCTATGGTGTCTTCCCCGCCTACCCGCTGGAATTTCTTTTCCTGGAGTACCCGCAGCAGCTTAATCTGGATGTTCTGATCGATTTCGCCGATTTCATCGAGAAAGAGGGTCCCCTCATTGGCCAGCTCGAAGCGCCCGCGCATACGGGAGACCGCTCCGGTAAAGGCCCCCTTCTCATGGCCGAAAAGCTCGCTTTCCAGGAGGCTTGCGGCCAGGGCCGCGCAGTGGACCTTAATCAGGGGTTTGCCTTTCCGGGGGGAAAGCTCGTGGATGGCGTCGGCCACCAGCTCCTTGCCGACGCCGGATTCGCCGGTGATAAGCACCGAAGCCCTGGCGGGGGCGGCGCGGCTTATGATGTCAAAGATCCGCCGCATGGGGACGCTGGTACCAATGATGGTCTCGAACTGCTTCCGTTGTTCCATCTCTTCCTCAAGCCTGTGGTGGCGGATCGCCAGTTCCCAGTTCTGCAAAGCCCGTTTTACCAAAAGGGACAGGCGTTCCAGATTTACCGGCTTGGTAAGGAAGTCGTAGGCGCCGTTCCGCATGGCGGCTACGGCGTTTTCCACTGTACCATGACCGGTAAGGACGATAACCGGAACGCCGGGGGTTTCGGCGCTTATCCGCTTGAGGAATTCTTCCCCGGAAAGACCGGGCATACGAAGATCGGTGATGACCAGGTCGATGTCTCCCTTTTGGAAGCGTTTCCAGCCTTCATTACCAGCGGCGGCGGTTTCTACCTCATAGCCGTCCATCTGGAGGAACGCCGCAAGGCCTTCACGAATATTCTTCTCGTCATCGACAACCAAAAGTTTAAACTTCACCGCATTCTCCTTCATACCCTAACAGCCGGGTTTCTTTTTGAGGAACCGGCAGGGTGATTATAAAACAAGTCCCCTCGTTCCGCCGGGATTTTACGCTCACCTCGCCCCGGTGTTCCTTAATTATCTTGAAGACCAGCGTCAAACCCAGGCCCGAACCGGTATCCTTGGTGGTAAAATAGGGGTCAAAAATCTTGGAAAGGTTCTCATCGGGTATGCCCATCCCGGTATCGCAGATGCTGATTTGGATTTCCGCATCCGTACCGCTGGTTCTCGCGGTAAGCGTTCCGCCTTCAGGCATGGCGGCGATGGCGTTCATGATCAGATTGAGGAGGGCCTGCTTCATAAACCGCTCATCAATCTCGACGGACGGAAGTTTCTCGTCAAGTTCAAGAACGCCGGTGATTCCGGCTTCATCTAACTCGTATTTGACGAACGCAACGAGTTCCTCAATAAGCGTATTGATATTCCCTTCCCGTAAATCCATGTTCATAGGGTGGATGGCAAATAAGAAATCCACGACGATATGATTAAGCCGGTCTATTTCGTCGTTGATTACGGCGATGTATTTGTCAAGACTGTCGAAACAACCGTCGGCCTGCTGTGTTGTAGTATCCCCGCCGTCAGGTTGGGCTTTAAAAAACATTTCCCGGTTCGCAGCCAGCGCCTTTTGGATCAACTGAATATGTATAGAAAGGGAACCCAGGGGATTTTTGATCTCGTGGGCGACGCCCGCCGCCATAGTGGTGAGGCTTGCCAGGTTTTCCGCCGTTCTCAGGCGGATCTCCTTCCCCCGTTTTTCGGTAACATCCTCGATATGGATGAGGGAACCCGATACCCGGTGGTCCCGGACCAGGGGCAAAACGCTGATGCTGAGGAGCCGGTGAATGCCCTGCACGTTAAATTCGCGTTCTTCGACCCGGTCGCCGTTTATCAGGGTAGTCTCAAGGAATTCCCGGATGGATTCGTCCCTGGGCAGGACCCAGACCGGCAAATTCTCGTAGTCATGGTGGGTGGTTGAAAGAAAACGCTCGGTGTATTTATTCACCAGCACCAGGCGATGCCGGGTGTCGCAGACCAGTACGCCTTCGTTTAAGGAATCCAGAGCCGTTTCAAGACGGTCTATTTCCGCCGCTGTAGAAAACAAAAGGTCCCGAACCTGTTCGGACGTGAGTTTGTCGATCTTTTGTAACGCTCGTTTTATAAATTTTCTCATAATACCGCAGACGGCGCGCCATAGAGAGCCGTCATCCTCCTTGTGAGTTCCGTACAGAGCCGGTCCAGAACCAGGGCCGGGGTCTGGTTGTAGGTTCCCGCCGCCGCCGCAGCTTCAGCAGCCGCTTCCCGCCAGATGTCCACAAAGGCCGTCCCGCCGGAAGAGGGGGGGGCGCTCCGCAGGCTGCCGGAGATCACGGCAAGGAGGGCTCCTAAGAATTGGACGAACAGGCCGTGGGCCTTAAAGTCTTCTGCGCCTTTGAGAACCGCCGTTACACAGCCGCCGGTATCTCCGGCGTGGCGCTCCAGGCCGGCTTTTTCGGCGATCCCCGCGGCGTACTTTCCCAGGGCTTCCATCTCCGCCGGAAGGGAGGAAAGGCCGGCGCTGAACAGGGACCGCGCCCCCCGGTATGCCGCAGAGGCGGCGAAGAAGGCCGCTAAGGGATACAGGGCTTCCCCGGAAACAGGCTGGAACGAATCCAGGTACGCGGCGATAGAGCGCGGAGGGGCCTGCGCCGCTGTTTGCGCCGCTGCCTGCGCCGTATCGGAGCGGAACACCCGGCGAAGCACCTCCATTTCCGCTTCGGCGGAACGGGGGTAGAAGCGGTAGGGCCGCAGGCGCGACAGGACGGTGGGGAGCAGCGCGTCGCCGTGAGCGGTGGTAAGGACAATGACCGCGTCGTCCGGAGGCTCCTCCAGAATTTTGAGGAGGGCGTTTCGGGAAGCGTCCAGCATACGGTCGGCGTTTTCGATAAGGAGCATCTTCCGTCTTCCCTGGGGCGCCAGGCGGCTCCAGTATGCGGCTTTTCTGATCTGTCCTACCGGGATAAAGTCAGCGATTCCCTCGGCTTCAAGATTTACGGCGTTTTTGCCGATGGATTTACTGATCTTTTCAGCCCATTTGAGGTCTTTTGGGGAACCAGCCCCGTCTTTCCCTTCAAATCGGGCTATGATTTCGTCCAAATCCCCTTCCAGCGCCGTCAAAACCGGGGCTAATTTGCCGGCCTTTGGTTCATCCTCCCAAAGAACCGGGGAAAACCGCAGGATGAGTTTCCGTATTGAGCGGATGTAAAAAGCCCGTACCGCCGGATCAGATGGAAGGGTGGTAAACGCCGCCGCCGCCGCCGCCGTCTCCGCGGAAAAAGGACGGGAACCCAGGGCCAGGAGGTCCGGATGGTAGAGGAACCGGTGATGCCGGCAGGCCGGACAGGAACATTTCCATACCTTGTTTGAACCGGGCTTTTCACACGAAAGAACCCGGCTCAATTCCAGGGCCGCCGTCCCTTTCCCCGCCGCCCGGGGGCCCCGAAACAGCATGGAAGGCGCCAAAACATCCCGGCGTATATCATCGGCTAACTGGCTGACCGCTTCCTGTCCCAAAATATTCTCAAACACCGGCTATACTCCCCCGGGAAGCTGGACAGCGTTCTTTACCGCCCCAATGTACGGGGACAGCGTCTGGGCAAAGTAACTTTTTTCCAGCAGAGGCTTCGTGTCAACCAAGGGCTGTATACTGAGAACAAAGAGCACCACAGAAACCAGGACAACCCCTTCGATAAAGCCAAAGACAGCGCCCAGGAACCGGTTCACCCCGCCCAGATGAATCCGGTCAACAATATCTTTAAGGATAGATTCAAGGAGCTTAACCGCCAAAAATACGATGAGGAAGACAGCCGCGAAAGCCAGGACTTCCGGCAGAATCTTCACATCCGGTATATACCGCTCAACAAGAAAGGCGGCTCCTTTTTTATGGAAGAAAAACGCTGAACCCAGCCCCAACACCAGGGCCGACATGGACATTACTTCCTCGACAAATCCCCGCAAGGCGCACCGGACAATCAGGATCACCATAAGTATCATAAAAATAATATCTATTACTTCCATACGAATACCGTACCTCCGAATCATGTTCATACGTGAGGTTGTTCCAAAACTGAAGATTTGGGACAGCCGCTGGTTTCAATCCCCGCCAGGATGGGTTTCCCGAATGGCGGCGGCTATCGCGGCGGCGATGCTCCCCGCCCCGTCACCGGCGGCAAACCGGGCGGAAGCCGCCCCCATAACCTCGCGCTTCCCGGCGTCCTGAGCAAGCGTGTTGACCGTCTCCATCAACCGGGAGGGGGTAACATCATCCCCTGATAATACCGTTGCGGCGCCGGTTTTTTCCAGATACCGGGCGTTTTCCACCTGGTCCCCCCGGGTCCCCGAACCGCTCAAGGGGATCAGTATCAGGGGTTTCCCCGCCGCCGCGCACTCCCAAACCGTCCCCGCGCCGCTCCTGCACACGATGAGTTCCGCGGCGGCTATAACATGGGGAAGCTCCCCCCGGATGAAGGGATAGGGTTTATAGCGCCCGCCGGCGGGGGTGTCCCATTCGTTTTTGGGTCCGGTCTGGTGGGCCACCACATACCGGCGGGTAAGCTCTGGAAGCGCGGCGCGAACCAGTTCATTGACCTGCCGGGCCCCAAGACTCCCCCCCAGAACAAGGAGGATCCGGTCCCCCTCCCCGGCGCCCAGGAAGGCCCTGCCCAGAGCGGGATCGCCGGAACGGAATTCAGGGCGTATGGGGTTTCCCGCGCAGACGGCCCGCTCCCGAATCCCGGCGGGGAAAAAGGCGGCGGTATCCGGGAAAGCGGTAAATATACGGCTGGCGAATCGCACATTTATTCTGGTGGCCAGGCCGGGGCTGTAATCTGATTCATGGGTGAACACCGGTATTTTCAGGGAAGCCGCCGCCGCGCAGGGGGGGACGCTCACAAAGCCGCCTTTGGAAAAGAGGAGCAGCGGCTTTTCTCGTTTGAGGATCTTCCGGGCCGCAAGGAATCCTCCCAGGACCTTAAAAAGATCAATGAAATTCTGAAGAGAAAAATTCCGCCTGAGTTTGCCTGCGGGGACGCCGAAAAATTCCAAGCCGCTTTCCTCAACAATGCCGCGGTCCATGCCGGCTTCTGATCCTATCCAAAAAATACGGCAGGGCGTCAGGTTTTGAAGGTACGCCGCCACAGCAAGCCCAGGGAAGATGTGTCCCCCGGTACCGCCTCCGGTGAACGCGATGGTTGTCATGAGGATACTTTACATGATTCGCGGGAGGCGGTACATACCCAAATACAAGCCGGCAAACGATATAGAGCCTGTTCAATATCCTTGCAAAATTTCCAGGCGGGGTTATAGGAGATACAACAACAGGAAAGGCGGCGCCCCCGCATCCATAAAGCGGAACCCGCTTTTTTTCTTCGCCGCCTTCTGGTAACGGGGCCGGTATTCCCTGATTACCGCCTGTTTTCTTTCATGGTTACCCCCATTCGAGCGTCCTTATTATAATTTGGGTACCATTTTTCGTGAGGCAACGCGGCGTCTTGCGTTGATACTTAATATGCACTTAAATAAGGAGCTATGGGTGAACATGATTTTGTTATTCGCGGGGACATTTGTTACAGCAAAGACCGGTCCTCTCTGGAAACGGTTACCGATGGGTATGTTGTGTGTTTGGCGGGAAAATCCGCGGGGGTGTTTTCCCGGCTTCCCGGCAAATACCGTTCCTTGCCCCTGAAAGACTACAGCAATAAACTCGTTATACCGGGTCTTACGGACCTGCATATCCACGCGCCGCAGTTCAGCTTCCGGGCGCTGGGTATGGACCTGGAACTTCTGGAGTGGCTTGAGACCCGGGCGTTTCCCGAGGAGGCCCGGTACGCCGATCCGGAATACGCCCGCCGTGCGTACCGTCTTTTAACGGAGCATGTCCGCCGCGGGCCGAGTACCCGGCTGGTATTTTTCGCCACCATTCATACGCCGGCGTCTCTCCTCCTCATGGATATGCTGGAAGAATCGGGGCTGGTGTGCTTTGCCGGCAAAGTGAACATGGATAGAAACAGTCCCGATTATCTTAGGGAAACAGATGCGGATGCTTCTCTGGCCGCGACCCGGGAATGGCTTACGGCCTGCGGGAAGTACCAAAACGTGCGGCCCATCCTGACCCCCCGGTTTGTTCCCTCGTGCAGCGATATGCTTATGAAGGGCCTTGCGGAAATCCAGAAGGAATACGCCCTGCCGCTTCAGTCCCACCTTTCGGAAAACCGGAAGGAGGTACGCTGGGTCCGGGAACTCTGCCCCGACGCGGATGGGTACGCGGACTCGTACGCCCGGTGGGATCTTTTCGGCGGCGAAGTTCCCACCATCATGGCCCATTGCGTCTGGACGGACGAAGGGGAGATGGAACGGATGGCGGAGCGCGGCGTCTTCGTCGCCCACTGCCCCCAGTCCAACACCAATCTTGCATCGGGGATAGCCCCGGTGCGGCGTTTCCTGGAACGGGGCGTCTCCGTAGGCTTGGGAAGCGATGTGGCCGGCGGGGTTCACACATCCATCTTCCGGGCCATGTCCGACGCCATACAGGTTTCCAAACTCCGCCGGGTACTGACTTCGGAAGACGGCGGCGTTGGTGATGCGCACCTCACCCTGGAGGAGGCTTTCTTCCTTGGAACCGCCGGGGGCGGCGCGTTCTTTGGGAAAACCGGCGCGCCCGGGTCTTTTGCGCCGGGCTATGACTTTGACGCCCTGGTCCTGAACGACGCCAACCTTGCCGCGCCTTTTGAGCTTTCTATCAGGGAACGGCTGGAACGGGTGGTTTATATGTCGGACGACCGGAATATTGCCGCAAAGTATGTACGGGGTAAATCCCTGTTCCCGGCTGACGGCGCGGAGGCATAAGCATGAGACGTTTTTCGGCGGCATCCGCAGTCGGCGTCCGTTGCCCGTGAACCTTCAACAAGAGACGCTGAACTCCGGGAGACATGGCGTACCCCCGGACGCGGGATGATGAGGATTATGAAGAAACTCCTGCTTGCGCCGCAAAGGAACTGTGTGCAGACCCAAGGCATACCGGGTCAGGTAAAACTGCCAGCAACCGCCTATTCTTCTTTGCTCTTCAGCACCGCCAGGAAGGCGCTTTGGGGGAGTTCCACATCCCCTACCATCTTCATCCGCTTCTTCCCTTCTTTCTGCTTTTCCAGGAGCTTGCGTTTCCGGGTGATGTCGCCGCCGTAGCATTTGGCCAGCACATCCTTGCGGAGGGCGTTTACGGTTTCCCTCGCGATGATCTGACTCCCTATGGCCCCCTGAATGGGTATCTTGAATTGCTGCCGGGGTATCTCGTCCCGCAGGCGCTCGCAGACCATACGGGCGCGGTCATACGCGCGGTCCCGGAATACAAGCTGGGACAAAGCGTCCACCGGCTTTCCGTTGAGGAGTATGTCCAGTTTCACCAGATTCGTGTCCTTGTAGCCGGTAACGTCGTAATCAAAGGAAGCGTAGCCACGGCTGATGCTTTTCAGACGGTCGTAAAAGTCAAAAAGCACCTCCGCCAGGGGCATGTCGTAGACAAGCTCCACCCGCTTTTCGTCCAGGTAGGTCATATTGGTTTGTACGCCCCGTTTTTCCATGCAGAGGGTCATGATGTTCCCCAGATACCCGGCGGGGGAAATGATCGAAGCCCGGATATAGGGCTCCTCCGCCCCCCCAATAAGCCCCTCGTCGGGGAAGTCCGTGGGATTATCCACCAACAGTTCTTCGCCGGACCGGAGGCGGACATTGTACTTGACCGAGGGGGCTGTGAAGATCACCGACTGATCGAACTCCCGTTCCAGCCGCTCCTGGATGACCTCCAGATGGAGCAGCCCCAGAAAGCCGCACCGGAACCCGAAGCCCAGCGCCGCGGAGGAATCTTTTTCGTAGATGAGGGACGCATCGTTGAGTTTGAGTTTTTCCAGACTCAGCTTGAGTTCCTCATAATCATTGGAGTCCAGAGGATATATTGAAGAGAACACCACGGGCTTGATCTCCCGGAATCCCGGCAGCGGCGCGGCGCAGGGCTTGTCCGCGCCCGTCACCGTATCCCCCACCCGCACATCGCTTACGGTCTTGATCCCGGCGATGAGGTAGCCCACGCTCCCCGCGGACAGTTCTTCCTGTTCCGCCATTCCCAACCGGAAAATCCCCAGGGTTTCCACCTCGTATTCAGAGCCGTTGGACATAAAGCGTATCCTCATGCCCCGCCGAATCCGCCCGTCAAAAATCCGCACATGAACCACCACCCCCCGGTACGGGTCGTAGTGGCAGTCAAAAATAAGGGCTTGCAGGGGGCTTTCGGAACTGCCCGTCGGCGGGGGGATACGGCTCACCACGGCCTCAAACAACTCGTCAACCCCCGTTCCCTGCCGGGCGGAAACCAGCAGGGCCTCCGTCGGGTCCAGCCCCAAATCGTGTTCGATCTGGCGTTTTGTCTCCGGTATATCCGCCGCGGCCATGTCGATCTTATTGATTACCGGGAGGATTTCCAGGTTATGCTCCAGGGCCAGGTACATATTCGACAGGGTTTGGGCCTGGACGCCCTGGGTGGCGTCCACTAGGAGCAGCGCCCCTTCGCAGGAATTGATGGCCCGGGACACTTCATAGGTAAAGTCCACATGGCCGGGAGTATCCACCAGGTTGAGTTCATAGACGGCGCCGTCCCCGGCGGTATACGGGATGGTTACCGCCTGGCTTTTGATGGTGATTCCCCGTTCCCGTTCAATATCCATGTTGTCCAGAATCTGATTCTGAAAATCACGGTCATTCACTAAACGCCCCTTCTGGATGAGCCGGTCCGCAAGGGTGGACTTTCCGTGATCGATATGGGCGATGATGCAAAAATTACGAATATACTCAGGCTTGGTCATGGTCTAGACATACTATTGACCAAATTGAGACTTTTTTCAAGCGGAAATTCCCGCTTTTCTCTCAATGCGCCCCTTGTCTGAGGATTCCCCTCAAAGCGATTGATGTTGGAACCGCCTAAAGGCGGCTCCAGCGTCTGTTATTTCATCCTATTTCTTCCGGCTCTTTTCGATGTGCCCGTCTATCCTACCCTCAGCACGTTAAATTCGCTGTACTCATTTTTTAACTAAAATTTAAGCCAAAATATAAAATATCTGACATAATGCACCGCGACAAATAAAACCGCCGCAACGGCCGCCCAAAGACTTATAGACGCAAGCGGGGCAAGAAAACCGTATCCCTGCGCCAAAAGGAAATTGTTCCCGGCCCTGAAAGCAAGCGCGCTGATAACGTAGGGAAAGGTAAACGCAGCGTAGGTGGGATAAAATTTTATCCTCAACAGAAATACCATCATTACCGACACATACAGGTAACTAATTACCGCGATGCCGAGCATCAGGTATATAAGCGCCGTGTTCCGTTGATCCGGCGGGAACGATTGAAAATACCCCACAACGCACAGGCTCATCGGGGCCGTAAATATGGCAATGGTTGGACGGGCGGGTTCGGGGAACAGCTTCACTTTCAGCATCCGCCACACAATAAGAACCAGCGCTGCGAAATAAAGCGCAAAACCGATGTAGAAAATTATTTGCCCTATCGCCCGGGCATTCATGGCCGGAGCGGTTACACTGGCGACGACTATGCCCACAAAGGGTATAAACCAGCTTGGAAACACCGTGCCGAGTTTAAAACCGATGATAAACCGCTTGGCGAACAGGAGCATAATAAACACGTGCACGGCCACGGAGGAGTACCACAAAACAAGCGCGGCGTTTCCGTTTACGTAATCCTTTACATACACGCTAAGCAGCATAAGCGCCATGGTCGATGTGGGCAGGACGCTTAAGGGTATGGGGGTTTTCATCTCCGCGTTAGCGTGGGGAAAATGAAAAATCAGCTTGAGCAGGAATAGTATCAGCACGGCGGCCGAGAGGACGCCGCAGGTCACGCGCAACCCCGGTTGGTTTACCTGGCCCAAAAGGTTTCCCAGGGCGGCAAGGGCCAGCGACAGCCCGCAAATAGCCATCGGTATGCTTTTCACAAATTTCATGGGACCCTTCCTTATCGCACGGCTTTCAGGTTCAATTCTCTCGCGATGATCTCGGCCGTTTTTTCGGCCATTTCACCCGTAAAGGCAACGCACTGCGCCTTGTGTTCGCCGCTCGCCATATCCATCCCTTTGGTGTGTACGTGGCAGCACAAAACGCCTTTATGATTTTTTCTGAAACTTTCCTGCAACTCGAAGGCGAGTTCCATAGATTTCGTGCTCTTTGGGTCCGTCGGGGTTGTGGGCGTGGTTCTTCCGAAGAAATACCCCAGGCAGACAACCGCCCCCGAAATCGCGCCGCACATACATTTAGCCCGCCCCACACCGATGGGGAAGCCCGAACCGGCGGCCACCATCGCCTCCGGCATATCGGGGTCGATATTTTTCCTGATTGAGGATATAATCGCTTCGGAACAGTAAAAGCCCCCGATTCTGAAAACCTCCTCCGCATCATACTTTACCCGTTTAATGTCAATTTCCTTTTTCATTGACGTTCCTCCTGTATTTTTCACAATGGTATTTCATTTTATTGTTGTTGTCGAGCGTTTTATCTTTTATTTTTCTATAGACCCTGTTTCAAAACCCTAAATAAATAACTGGAGATACTTCAGGGCAGCCGGGCACATTACCGCTGCCGGCAAAACAAAGGATACCTTCGATCCTGTCTCAAAACTAATTGACTGTGCACTACGCGCATAGTTTTGGGACAGGCTCTTGCGGTTTTTCAGGCTTTCAGGCTTGCAAAACCCCGAATTTCAAGGAGGCTTTCCCAAAACGGGGACAGCCGGTCTCCCCGGTTTCGCTATGGAGCGCAACGGGATGCTAAGGTCGCAGCCGTTTTGGTTCAATACCCTGGCTTTGCTTCGGGGATTTTTGAGTTTTTTCAGTGAAGATTTATAGTAAAAATTGAGGCTGTTCCACAAATTCAGTTGCGGAACAACCGTGATTTATAGATACTCTTGGTAAGGAGAAAACTATGCAGACCACAGTGAATATTGAAGGAATGAGCTGCGAACATTGCGTCAAAGCGGTGAAAACAGCCCTGGAAGCAATCACGGGCGTACATTCCGCCGCCGTGAACCTCAAGGACAAGTCCGCACTCGTAGACCACGGGGACGGAGTAACGCAGGCGGAACTCACGGACGCGGTGGAAGAAGCGGGGTATGAGGCGGTATGAGAAAAATGCGGGGTATGAACAGGTATCCCGCATCCGGGGCGGGTAAAATCTTCCCGGCAGGGTAAAATTTACTCGCCCGCTGTTACTCACCGGCTGTAGTTCTCCGGGGAGAATCTTCCCCGACGGTCCGTGACCGGGGGGGTAAGATTGTCGTAGGTTTTTCCGTTAAGCTCCAGTTTGGAGGCCGCCAGAAAGCGGCGCTCCCCGTCTGTGGAAAGCGGACGGGCGGCGCCTTCCAGCGTGACCCGGGCTCCTTCTTTCAGCCCGTCAATGAAGCCTACAAGCCTGTTCAGGCCGATAGGGTAGTAGGTAACGGCGTCTTGCCTAAGGGCTATGGCGCCGTCTATCAGTTCCAGATTTCCCGTAACGGTAACTTTTTCCCAAACAAGGGTCGTGGTATCTTCCCGGCGGTTCGATCGTGGGGGGCCGGAAAATCGCCGGCTGTATTGACGCCGCTCGTGCCTGGGCCCCCGCCATCCCGGACCGTAACCGGGTTCCCGCTGGTGGGCGGACACGCTCCCGGCGGTCAGCGCCAGCATCACTAGCAAGGTAATCATAATGTTTCGTTTCATATCTGCTCCAAATAATTAAGTTGATTGAGTCAACGACTCATCTATCAGGAACATAGCAATTTTCATGCCAAACAAGTCCCGGCAGAGGGCTGTAAAACCCGGAATAATAGATTGACAGATTTTTCAACCATAGAGTGGTAAATAAGTATCAGTCATTCTGGTTCAGATTGTCAAGGGGGCTTTGAATGTGCAGCAGAGAACGACGGGCTACATGGGTGTATTGTTGGGTGGTTCTGAGTGAGGTATGGCCTAAAAGTTCCTGGATATATTTGATATCCGTACCGCTTTCCAGTAGATGCGTGGCAAAGGTGTGCCGAAGACTGTGGATGGAAATAGGTTTCTGGATTCCCGCGTTATGGAGGGCTTTATCAAAAATGTTTTGGGCGGAGCGGATGGACAAATGATGTTGGACAGGATTCCCAGGGAACAGCCAGCCTTCAACACAATACATTGTACAATAATCCCCAACGAATTTAGCGGCCCGATCTGAAAGCACGGTATAACGATCTCGGCGTCCCTTCCCCAATCGTATTAAAATACTTTTCCGGTTTATATCTATGTGTTCCCGTTTAAGGGCTACCACTTCACTGACCCGCAATCCGGCGGAATATGTAAGCATCAACAGGAGCCGATGTTTAGGATTTTTCTCCAGGTCTAACAGCCGGCTGACCTCAGAACTGGAAAGTACTCCCGGAAGACGTTTGTCTTGCCGCGGACGACGCTGCTCTTGGACGATAGTCTTTTTGGCTACTTCATGATAAAAAAATTTAAGAGCGCTAATGGCCAAATTCATAGAAGACGACGACATATCCCGTTTTCTATCGAGATATGCTAAATATATTGTTATGTCTTCTCGGGTACTACCTTCCGGATTTTTCCGCATTACCCGGCAGAATGCCCGATTATAGTGCACATAGGACGCTACAGTTTTTAGGCTGTACTTTCTTGACCGGAGTTCGGTTATCAGTTTCTCACGCCAAACGGAAGAAAAAAGATCCGCCTGGGGGACAGCGTGAACAAGGCAGGAATGGCCGCCAATACGAGCCGGTGGTTCTGCCTCATGCCCAACCTTTGCGTCCGTTCCCGCGAGCGTCACCGCTTTGGCTGTATCCGCTACAGACGATCCCGCCAGACCGGAAGCATCCTCATGGCGGGACATCTTCGAGGATACATCCCCGGCAAAAAAATTATACGTCTGAAGAGACGGCTTTTCGCCGGGCTTTACTATCACATAGGGATTGCTCCGGAGAAGACGGCGAATCTGGGCATGTCCGGCGGGATTTTTCGGGATAATGAAACCGGGAATATGGGCGTCCCAAAATCCTGCCTGACTGTTCAATATGGCCAGGAACAGCCGGGGATCGTAATCGTAAAAAAGAATAGAAAACTTCCCGTCATCACAAAATACATACACGACATCCATAAAAACCTCTGGTATACTAATGGCGCAGAAATCGGCTTTTGCTTTGGTTCTTCCAACCGTGCGAGTCACAGGATATTCGGGCTGGTCCACACTAATAACATCACTGCCGTCCGGTTTATTCGGGAAAACTCCGATAAAAACACAGCATTCGAACCGGTCAGATTTTGAGAGGAATTTTTCCTTTTTCTATTTCTTTAAAATTTTGAAGTAATTGGGTTTTATCAGTTTTGCCGTAATTCCCGCGTTCAACCATGAAGTACACCACGCGGCCCTACAGCCCTTGTATGGGACGGCTGCCGTCATACAAGGGCTGCAAAGGCGCCGCTGCCGCTTGGGCGCGAGGCAGGGCGGACGGAATTCAAACGCCGAGGCGCGCTCAGGCGCGCCTCGAAACGTTTACGGGAACACGCCCCGGATCTTCTTGGCCTTGACCAGTTTGGAAATGGCCAGCATATAGGCGGCGATGCGGAAAGACACGTGGTATTCCTTGACGATGTTCAGCACCTGTTCAAAACTGCGGATCATGACCTTTTTCAGGGTCTCATTGATCTGGTTCTCTTCCCAGGTGAGTTCCTGGATGTTCTGTACCCACTCAAGGTAAGACACGACCACGCCGCCGGCGTTGGCGAGAATGTCCGGAAGGATGGTCACCCCCCGTTTGTTCAGGATTTCGTCCGCTTCCACGGTTGTAGGGCCGTTGGCGCCTTCCACGATGAGTTTTGCCGTTACCAATTCAGCAAGCTCCTCAGTGATCTGGTTTTGCAGGGCGCAGGGGATTAGCACATCGCAGTCACAGGTCAGGAGTTCCACGTTGGAAATTGGTTTGACGCCCTCGGCGGCGTAGCCTTTCAGGGAATTGCCGGAAGCGGCGCGATACGCGTCAATGGCGGGAATGTCCAGTCCGGCGGGGTTGTAATACGCGCCGGATATGTCGCTGACCGCTACGATCTTGTAACCCTGTTCGTAGAGCAGCTTCGCCGTTACACCGCCTACATTTCCCATGCCCTGTACCGCGACCCGGACGCCTTCTTTGGACATATTGAGGTATTTCAGTATCTCCCCGGTTACGATACTTACCCCTCGGCCGGTCGCTTCAGCCCGCCCCAGGGAACCGCCTATTTCGATGGATTTGCCGGTAACCACGCCGGGGACTGCGTAGCCGTGGAGCATACTGTAGGTGTCCATGATCCATCCCATGATTTCCGCGTTGGTGTTCACATCGGGCGCGGGAATGTCCGTCTCCGGGCCGATGATCGGCAATATCGACGCGGTAAAGCGCCGGGTTAAGCGCTCCAGTTCGCCCCTGGACAATTTGGACGGATCGACTTTCACCGCGCCTTTTGCCCCGCCGTAGGGCAGGTTTACCACCGCGCATTTAAAAGTCATCCACCCTGCCAGGGCCTTTACCTCGTCAATATCAACTTCCTCGTGGTAGCGGATTCCCCCCTTGCAGGGGCCACGGCTGCTGGAATGCTGCACCCGGTAACCCTCAAAGACCTTGATATCCCCATTGTCCATTTTGACCGGAATAGAGACCTTCAATTCCCGTTCGGGATACTTCAGGGTTTCGTAGTCATTCTGTTCAAGACCGAGCTTTTTCGCGGCCTGGTCCAGTACCTGCAACATGTTTTCATAAGGATTGTATTTGTCTGCCATAAATCCCTCTCCTGTAATATAGATTTTATGAGAGTTTATCTTAAACTCATCATCAACAAGTCTAAAGGGAAAAAATTCCCCCTGCGCCTCCATATACATTGCATCCGCAGGGCGTGCGCTGGAACAGCGTTTATAGCAGATTCCATCGTCTTGCGGATTTTCCGTTATTCTTTTCCGTCTTTTCCGGCAAGTTCTTCAGCCATCTGGTAGATAGCGGCGTATACCTCGTCAATACAGTTATCATCCAGCCCTGAAAAGGCGACCCGCAAAGTACGCTCGTCTATAGCTATAGTGCCCACGCCGGACTCGTGCAGCAATTTCTGCCGCAGGGTTTCCGCGCTTATATTTTCACACTTAAAACTCATAAAGTAGCCGGAATTAAAAGGCATGGGCCGCAGGGCAGGGCTTTTTCTCGCGTCAACAAAGGCGCGTACCTTTTTGTAGCGGCCCTGTATGATGTCCCTGTAGGCGGCCCGTTCTTTTTCCAGAGTATCGCCCCCGGAAGTGTACATTTTTTGCAGGAGGTTCTGGACGACCGTGGAGGAACAGGAAATCGTGGAACGAATAACGGCCATCGTCTTTTTTACGAGGGCTTCGTAATGGGCGGCGGTCAGGCCTTTACCCGCGAAGGTAATAAAGCCGCAACGCAGACCCCAGGCAAAATCTTCTTTTGTTGCGCCGTCTATTTTCGCGGCAAACACATTTTCGTGAATATCCGACAGATACGCGAATAAAGACTGGGCCTCTATGTCCTCCTCGAAACGCAGGCCGAAGTAGGCGTCATCGCAAATTACCAGCACTTTAGCGCCCTTTTCGGCAATCTTCTGGATAACAGCGCAAATTTCCCCGGCTTCGGCGGCGGTGGGCGAATACCCGGTGGGGTTATGGGGAAAATTGAGGATAACCCGGACAGAGCCGGATTTTTCCGCCTCCCCGGTCAGCGCGGTCCGGAACACGGCCAGATCTATACCCCTGTCGTTGAACACATCCACGAGCCGCAGTTCCGCGTTATGCCGCGCTTCGGCGATCAGCGCGTAGTTGTCCCACGATGGGTTTGCCGCCAGAAGGGGTTGGCCTTCGTCCAGGAAAAGATCGCACAGGGCGCTTATCCCGGCGGTCAATCCGGCAGTTACAACGGGCAGGGAAAAGGCGGCGTTCACAAGGGACGGGTTTTTACGGCGTATGTCTCCCTTCCAGAATTCCCGCAGCCCGTGAATACCCGCCGTGGGCGCATACGAGACGATTTCCCCGGCGTTCAGCCCCGGCACCTGCTCCTTCAGAGGCGATAAAATAAGTGGCGTTTTCTGTTTTACGGCGATTCCGAGTGTGCCGTTGGCGAACGTACTGAACTGCTTCGCCTCCGCGCCCTGAGCGATTATACCTTTGGGAAAATACAGTTTCCTCCCCATAGCGGAAAGCAACGCCCCGGGAGTAGTATCCCCCAAAACCGCGTTTAATTCCCGGGCCAATTCATGTTCCACGATCACTCCTTCTATGAAAAAGAGATGAGTCTAAAGCCATTCTCTTTTCATTAGCTTAATAGTTTACCATACCCACTTCTGCATGTCAAGCTCTTCTTTCAAAAATTGTCAAGTAGTTTCGATAAATTCATCTATAAAATTTAAGGTTTTTTTCACCCCGCCGATAATGAGAATACGGCATAGGAGGTTGCATATGAGGGCGGTTAAGCAGAAAGAGTTCAATCGAGCGTACTACATCAAGGGTGCCTGCAACGGATTCTTCACCGTTCGCGAGGTTGCGGAGCGTTTACACCTCTGTACCAGGCGTGTAAAACACCTAAAAGCCGCATACCGCAAGATAGGAGACGCCGCCTTTATCCACGG
>JAIRSS010000143.1 GCA_031255315.1 Spirochaetaceae bacterium | reverse complement strand
TTCCCCAGCACCACCGGCAGCTTGTCCGAAAGTTCCACCGGGCGGGTCTGGGTAGAGCCCGAAAAGATCGCCTTGCAGAAATAGATGGCCGCCCCCGGCGCAAGCAGGTTGACGGCAATCCCGGAAATCGTCTGATCCGCCTTAAAGGTGATGGAAGCCAGGGCGTGGAGAAGGCCGAAGAAGGCCCCGGCCAGGATGCCGGCCATAAGCCCCATCCAGGGGTTGCCCGTAAGGGCCGCCACCGCCGCGCAGGAAAAAGCGCCTATGGTCATCTGTCCCTCTATGCCTATGTTCACCACCCCGGAGGTTTCGCTCATGATGCTGCCCATGCCGGCAATGATGAGCGGGGCGGCATAGGTCAGGGTCGAACTGATAAGCAAACCGAGGTCGGACGCGCTGAACATCATAGGGGCCTCCCTTCTTTTTTCGCTTTGAAAAACTTTACCAGGGCCCGGAACGCGCCCATGATGGCTATGGAATAGATGATGACGCCGATGACGACGTTCACCAGTTCGCTGGGAGCGCCGATGATGTTGAGGCGGCTGCCCCCGTACTTCATGCCCCCGTAGAAGAGGCCGGCGAACAGCGCCCCTATGGGGTTGATGCCCCCTATCATGGAGACGGAGATCCCGTCAAAGCCGTAACCTTCCTGGGCCGCAAGCTGGGTAAGGCGTCCTACCACTCCCAGCACCTGGACCGCCCCGCCCAGGCCGGCGAGCAGCCCGGAGATCCCCATGCTTGCCACGATAGACCGGGCCACCGGAATCCCGCCGTATTCGGCGGCGTGGCGGTTAAAGCCCACCGCCCGGAGCCGGTACCCCATGGTGGTCTTGTTCAGGATGATCCAGATGATGAAGACCGCGGCCAGGGCCAGGAGCATACCCCAGTGTACCCGCACCGTTCCCAGGACCCCCCGGAAGGCATCGGTGTTAATGCGGGAGGTTTCGGCTATGTCCACCGAGGCGGTGGAATTGGGCTTCTTAAAGGCGGGAGACATGATAAGGAAGTTGGTCAGGTAGAAGGCTATCCAGTTCAACATGATGGTAACGATAACCTCGTGTATGCCCTTGAGCGCCTTGAGCAGGCCGGCAATGCCGCCGAGGAACGCGCCGGCCAGCCCCCCCATCAGAACGGCCAGGACCGCGTGAATCCCCGCGGGCAGGGGAAGAAGTACGCTTACCGCCAGGGCCGCCATGCTTCCGGCAATGTACTGGCCTTCGGCGCCTATGTTAAAAAGACCGGTTTTGAAGGCGAAGGTTACCGAAAGGCCCGTAAAGATGATGGGCGTGGCGTATTGCACCATGTACATCATGTTCCTGGGGGACCCGAAAATCCCGGTAAACAAGGTCCGGTAGGCTTCCAGGGGATTAAACCCCGTAATAAGGAGGATTACCGACCCCGCCAAAAGACCGATGAAAATAGCCGCCAGGGTATAGAGAAACACATCGTTCCAGATAATACGGCCCAGGCGCCGGCGGAGAAACATATCTTCCCAAACGATAAGGCCGGATCGCCGCGGGGACGATTTTTGAACCGGTGAATCAGGACGCCGCATGTTGAACACCTCCCGCCATCATAAACCCTAAAGCCGCCTGATCCACGCCGCCGCCGGGTACACTGCCCACGATTCGGCCCCGGAACATGACGTCTATGCGATCCGACAGCTTCATGATCTCGCTTAATTCAAAGGACACCAGGAGCACCGCTTTACCCGCGTCCCGCTGGCCCACGATATACCGGTGGACGTATTCAATCGCCCCCACGTCAAGCCCCCGGGTAGGATTCACGCAAATAAGAAGGTCCTTGTTGTTGGTTACTTCCCGGGCGATGATGACTTTCTGCTGATTTCCGCCGGAAAGGCTGGCCGCTTTGCTGCCCGTGCTGTTCTGGGGCCGGATATCGAATTTTTCGATGAGCGCCCGGGCGTGGCTCATAATACTGTTTTTCTTGAGGAATCCCCGTCGGGAGAACTGCTTCTCCTGAACGTTTTGAAGCGCCAAATTTTCCGCCACCGTGAAATCCATAACCAAACCATGCTTCTGCCGGTCCTCGGGAATTGAGGAAAGGCCGGTTTCAAAGATCATCCGGGGCGTTTTGTTGAAGATGTCCCGCCCCAGGAGGGTAACGGTTCCGGATTCGGCCTTTTGCAGCCCTGTAAGGGCGGCCACAAACTCGGACTGGCCGTTGCCGTCAACTCCGGCTATACCCACAATCTCTCCGGCGCGGACCGTCAGGTTGAGGCCGTTCACCGCGGGGTGATTCTGGTAGTTCCGGACTACCAGGTTTTCCACGTTAAGAACCACCTCGCCCGGCTCAATCGCTTTCTTTTCTACCGTAAAGTCCACCGCCCGGCCCACCATCATGGCGGCCAGGTCTTCCTCACTCACATCCCCCACATTCACCGTGTCTATGGTTTTACCCGCCCGGATGATGGTACACTCGTCCGCCATAGCTTTGATTTCCGCCAGCTTGTGGGTGATGATGATGACCGTCTTCCCCTCGGCTACCAGATTCTGGGTGATAAGGCCAAGCTCGTCTATTTCCTGGGGGGTAAGGGAGGCCGTAGGCTCATCCAGGATGAGGATATCCGCCCCCCGGTACAACACCTTGAGGATTTCGACCCGTTGCTGCATTCCCACGGATATGTCCTCAATTTTAGCGTCCGGGTCTACTTTAAGATCGTAACGGTCGCTCAAGGCCTGCACATCCGCCCGGGCCTTTCCGGTGTTGATGACGCCGAACTTCCGCAACGGTTCCATGCCCAGGACGATGTTTTCGGTTACGGTAAAGGGAGGGACCAGCATGAAGTGCTGATGAACCATGCCGATACCGTATTCAATCGCCCGGGAAGGAGAATCAATAGTTACCTTTCGGCCTTTGATGTGAATTTCCCCGGAAGTCGGCTGAAGCAGGCCATAAAGCACATTCATCAGGGTACTCTTACCGGCGCCGTTTTCGCCGAGAATGGCGTGGACCGACTGTTGGGCTACTTTAAGGCATACATGGTCATTGGCCTTAAAAGACCCGAACATCATGGTGATGTCCCGCATGTCCACCGCATAGGACTGAGCCGTCTCAGCCTTGCTACTTAGATCGCTACTCATCAGGACTCCTTCGAACCTTCTGGTGAGGTCATCCGCTCAATTATAATGCATCTATTATACTACACCATACTACACATTCATTGAAAAAAAAAGAATAAAACAAACAGGAAAGCTCTTTTTTCTAAAGACTCACGCCGCCGGGGAATTATGGGACAAAACCCGATTTCCCGGCGGCGTGAGTGCTTCGTACTACTGATTAGTTCGTCGCGGGCAGGTTGTATTTACCAGGGAACTGGGCCTCGATCTCGGCGGCGGTGGCCGGAACCGTAAGTTCTCCGGCAACGATCCTCGCCTTAATAGCCTCAACTTCAGTGATAACATCCTGGGGGATGTGATTTCCGGTGGTGGCATAGCCTACGCCGTTGTTCTTCAGGTTGTAGAGCAGGGTGCTGCCCCCTTTGAAGGTCCCCTGCCGCATCATGTCGGACACATCGTACAGGGCGTTATCCACCCGTTTCAGGGCGCTGGTCAGGACGTTGTCCGGGGCGATATAGTTCTGGTCCATATCAACGCCTATGGCCCACTTGTTCTGCTCCCGGGCCGCTTCGATGACCCCCGCGCCGGTGCCTCCCGCCGCGTGATAGATGACGTCAGCGCCGTCGGCAAAATACTGGTTGGCGATGGCCTTACCCGCCGCGGGATCGCCGAAGGAACCGGAATACTGGCCCATGATCTGCACATCCGGATTAGCGGTTAAAACGCCGGCGTAATACCCTACCGCGAAACTCTCCATAGTGGGGGAGGCGATACCGTTCACATGACCGACTTTGCCGGTCTCTGTAACCTTCCCGGCGATGAAGCCTACGAGGAACGAACATTCCTCAGCGGCAAACACCACGCCGCTCACGTTATTGTTCGGCACCTGATCAGGACTGTACGCGAAGTCTATGATGGCGAACTGATTGTCGGGGTAATCTCTGCCGGCCTGGGCCATGGCGTCTCCCAACATGAAACCGACGCCCCAGATAAGGTCGTAGCCCTCATCCACAAAGGTATTAATATTCGGGGCGTAGTTGCTTTCGTCTCTGGATTCGATGTAGCGTACATTGAGACCCGTATCCTGGGTGAACCGCTGGAGCCCTTCCCAGGCGCTCTGGTTAAAAGACTGGTCATTCACGCCGCCCACATCGGTTACCAGACCGATCTGGATTGACTGACCGTCCTGGGCGACGGATTGGCTGCCGAGAGCTTCTTGTTTTTTGCAGCCCGCGAAAATACACAGCGCGGCCAGCAACACGAGAACCGATAGGTTCAATACGTTGATTTTCTTCATAAACTTTTCCCTCCTCCGGGTTGTTTGTCTTATGATACTAGCCGGCTGCTTCCTTGTCAATATTCCATATTGCCTCAAAAATAATCCAGCCGAAAAGGGGCCGGTTCCTCAAAATCAAAACCTGGCCGAAATGGTTTAAGTCGAAGTCTATACAGGGATTGCGTTATTTGGGCCAGGTTTGGTTTTGAGGCATCAGGGAAGACATTATGGAAATAACGAAACGAGGAACCCGTCCGGCCTGTCAGATTATTCGGGTGAACAGCCTGTTGCAATTCGTTCTCCGCCTCAACCATATACGTCTTCTTTGTTTTTCAGTACCATAATGCGGTAATATTCTAACCGGAGGTACAGCGGATTGTGAAAAAACACGTAACAAGCAGGCGGTTCCCCCTGATGCTCCTTGCTGGTATAGCAATAGGGGCGTTGGGTTTTTTCTGGTCTTCCCTTTCAGCGTTTGCCCAGGACTTTGAGCCGGAGGAAGCGGCTGGAACTGAAGAACGTATCGCCCCGCTTGAAGCGGCCAATGCGGGAGGGATTATTCCCGATCTGGTACGCCGTCCTTCCAAAGGGGAAGACCCCCGGTATCCCCGGGACATGATTATTGGGGACTTGGGCCGGGGCCGGGCTTCCGAAGCGGCTTACGGTTTTGCCCGAAGCCTGCTTTCGGCGCTGATGGGGGGGGGCGCCGATTCGGCGATATTAAGCGGCATGAGCGCCCCATTGAGGACGGAGATTACCGGAACGTTCGAGGCGATACAGGCGAACAAATACCGTATCGGAGGCGGGCGTGAGGAAGATGACGGTTCCATATCTTTTCTGTTCCGCGTCATTGGCCGGGAGCAGGGGGCGGCGGGGGAACTCTACCTGCGCCAGGAAGAGGAATCATGGCGGGTGGATGATATTATCCTTGAGGAACCACGGGATATTCTGGAAGGCGGAGAGGCGTATCCCTATGATTTTACTCCCTATGAACGTTTTTTCTAA